>JAHDBT010000065.1:16421-20444 GCA_020630215.1 Bacteroidota bacterium | reverse complement strand
AGGTTTATTTTCTCTTAGTTTTTTTTGGGTTTATACTCCTAAACATTAGCTATTTTCTTTTCGATACGATTGTTTTATTTTATCGTATTTATAGTCCATAGCTGTTGTTGATGAGTATCACTTTTAAGGTTTATTTTCTCTTAGTTTTTTTTGGGTTTATACTCCTAAACATTAGCTATTTCTTTTAAATTACGATAGTATAAAAACTTGCGCTGAAAACAGGGTTCGAACCTGTGGCCCTCCGGTTAACAGCCGGACGCTCTACCACTGAGCTACTTCAGCATTTTATTTACTGCACTGCGAACAATGCAGCAAATAATGGTTTATTAGGGTTTGGTTTAAGGTTTAGCCATATACCGCTTCGGGGCGAACAATTACACTACCATTTGGTCGATGGTCAACAACATAGTTGTTAAGGTCCTTTAGTTTTACATCTAAAAATCGAGCTACAAATTGCTTAATTTCTTGTGCATTTCGCGAACCATTCACATTTTGGTTATTAATATCATATGAACGGCCTTGGTATCGTACATGGATCATTTCGTTTCTCCTTTTTTATTTTTGGTGAACAGTTATTTTCTATACTTTTGCTTTTTTCTACTAGCAAAACTTAGCGTATTAAAAACAGAAAACCCGCCAACGTTTTGCGATTATTGCTGCAACGAGGCGGGTTTTAGAGTTTTGTATTTTACATTGGTATATGCCAATGTTACATGCCCTAAACTAGGGCGAACCTCGCCTTACAGTTGCCTCACAACTATCATATTGTTTTTCCCAAATCCCTCTACTCGGGAGTAAGACAAACATCGAATTAATTGTATGTATTGAAAATAAAGTCATTTTAATTTATTATAGTATTCGCAAATGCGAATTGTTTTTCTAGTAAATTATTCGGTACGGAATTAAAACTTAATAATTGTTTTGTTAGTTCCTGAAACGATTTTTTTTTTGTTTTTTTATTTTATTGAATTCAAAACTATTAACTGATGGTAGTTTTTATTAGTTCCGAAATTTAATTATTTTTTGTTTTTTTTATTATATTAAGTTCAAAACTACAAACTAATTGTGGGTTTTATTAGTTCTGAAATTTAATTATTTTTCAAAATCAAATTAAACACAATCTTATAAACTATTTTAACTTTCGATTAGTTCCAGAAGGTAGTTTTTTTTTGAAATTTATTTTTTACAATCAATTATAGACATAAAAAAACCCGCCTTCGTATTTCAAATCGAGGCGGGTTATTTATAATAAAAGAAAGTAATTGTTTATTCCTTTCGATATTTATTATTGTATAACATACCTCTATCAGTAGCTCTATTATCTAGCCCTGCAAAACGCTGTTCACATAAACTATGCGCTGTCGGCAGCGACCATAAAATACTGATATTTTGATATTGTTTCATTTTTCTTGAATTTGTTGTTTGCTTTATTATGCAATTCGGTGTTATCAACTGCATTCTATGATAGAATAGTTCCTATAAGGTTTATTTTTTTTGAAAAAGTTTTTTCTTCTTCTAGGAAAAAACAAACAAAAATTAACATAAATAGCTCATTATCAATGCATTATACTGTTTCGTTTTTTTTTAAAAAAAGTTTGTTTTTTTTTCAACTTATTATTAAATCAACAGTAAATTACTAAACTACAATCTCAAAAATTCATAAAAAAACTGTAAATTTGCATTTCTAAATTATCTAATCAAAGGATATAATTATTATGAAAAGTCTAAAATACATACTCTTATTCTTCCCCTTAATTTTATTGGTAGCCTGCCAAACAGATAGTAGCACAACGGCAACTGATGATAAGGCAACAACAGTAACGGCTAATAAAACGGATAAGGCAGCAGGACAACCTATTGAAAAAAAAATAATTAAAAAAAAGAGAAATTCTCCTTCAAAAAATAAGCAAGGAAAAGAGGACGAGAAAGAATATGAACCGCCTAAAGCATTATATGAATTATTAAAAGCAAAACAACCTAAAGTAAATCCGGGGGAAGTTATGGCTACTTGGAAATTATCGGCTCTTTATGTTGGTGATGAAGCTGCTCCTAAAGATGCATTAGGAGAAAATATTACTACACTTAAAAAAGATTACACTTATTCTACTATTTCTAATAAGACAACCACAACGGGAAAATGGCGATTAGTTGAAGACAAATTAGATCTGAAACCAGACAATAATTCTAATCCTAGTTCCTGGGCAATTAGTTTAAAAGACAATCAATTTGTTTGGAATGGTTCTAGTAAAAACAGAAAAAATGTTTGGTTAGTTTTTGATAAGACTAATTAATGGCTTTATGGCTGAATATAAAAAAGCTGTCAATCACTATATATAGATTGACAGCTTTTTTATTTTTCTATGCTGATAAATTATTTACGAACAGTCCTATCTTCCTTATCCCATTTAAAGGCTTTCATTAAATAAGCTAAAAAAGGTAAAATAAATACCGAACCAATTAGCAATGCCCATCCTAAATAAAATAAAGTAATATCGGGTGCATTGGCATTAAAGAAGGTTAGGTCTTCGGCATTTTGCAATTTTACTACTATGGGATATTGTATACCCATCCAAGCTACTAAAATCATGCAGACTTGGAAACCTGCGGCTAATCGGGGTAAAATAATTTGTTCTGTTTTAAAGCGTACCATAAAACTCCTAAGCTGCCTGTTGCTAAAATAGCTGCGCCTACACATAATTTAGAAGTTATAAATTGGGTAAATAAAGGGAAGCCGTTATAAGTTGCAGCGATAAACACTAATAGTCCGCTAAGGATGGATGCGATGCTTAAATAAACAGATTGTTTGGTAAATACTTTTCGCATTCGTTGGGTGCGGCACTCTCCTATTAAATAAATAGCGGCTAAATAAGCAAATACGCAGCAAGTAAAAATGCCTACCGAAAACGAAAATACATTCCACCACGGCGCAATAAATCCTTCGTGAAAAAATGTGATTTTTGATTTTTTCCTACTAAACATACCATCTACCCTTACTAACCCCTCTTTCCACAAAAAAAATCCTTAAAAAGTTAAAACTTTCATTTTTTTCTGAAAGTTGTGAAAGTTGTGAAAGTTGGCGATTTAGTTAATAACGGGTACCTTTGCCATGAAAATTAGGGATCCAAATAGGAAGATGAGTATGATAGCACAAATAGTGGTTGGCATTAAGTAATTCCCTATTCGTTTGTTTATTTTTCCCCTGATAATTAATGCTAGGACAATGTAAACTAATGCCTCCGCAAAAATCAATAGTAGCATATATTCCAACGTCTCCATTCGGATTTCATACGCGGCTTCAGTCGATTGTTGCATACATTTTTTCATGGCTATTTCTGCATTATGTGTCAAATACAATATAGGGACTAAGCCTAGTGCTACCTGTATGTATAATAGCTCAGAAAAAAGTTTTTTATCTATCATGAGTGCGTGTATTTTTAGTCCTTTTAAAATTAACCTTTTTTATCCTAAAAATGGAATTTTTCTACTAGGAAAAATGTTGTAATTTTACTAGCCAATTTGTAGGCTTCATCTAAAAATACAAATCTTATGTCCTATTTAGCATTAATTGTAGATAGTTTAGTTAAAGATTCCATCAGGAAAGGCGATTTTGATGATTTTGAAGGCAAAGGAAAGCCTTTAAATTTAGAAAAAGAAACAGGTCCCGAACATTTACGCATGTCCAACCGCATTATGAAAAATGCAGGAATTTTGCCCGAAGAAATGCAAATACGTAAAAAAATGGCGGAATTGCGTGCGGAGTTAAAAACAACAAAGGACGAAGCGGAACGGAAAAAAATTATTAAATTGTTGCTAGAAGCAGAATCCTTGTACAATATTAAAATGCAGAAGCATAAGGCGGATATTAAGTTTATGAAAAGGCTTTAAATTGTTTGTTCTTTCTAGTTGCACTAGAAAGCCCATATGGTAAGGCTACCGATAGTGAGATTGGGGCATTTTTTTATGCTGATGGCTTTCCAGTACAACTGGAAAGAACAAGGGCTGACGAATTGCTAGATTTTAACA
>JAHDBT010000065.1:1470-16321 GCA_020630215.1 Bacteroidota bacterium | reverse complement strand
GGCTTTCCAGTACAACTGGAAAGAACAAGGGCTGACGAATTGCTAGATTTTAACAACCTTTTATGTTGGCGGCTTTCCAGTACAACTGGAAAGAACAAGGGCTGACGAATTGCTAGATTTTAACAACCTTTTATGTTGGCGGCTTTCCAGTACAACTGGAAAGAACAAGGGCTGACGAATTGCTAGATTTTAACAACCTTTTATGTTGGCGGCTTTCCAGTACAACTGGAAAGAACAAGGGCTGACGAATTGCTAGATTTGAGCAAACTTTTATGCTGGCGGCTTTCTAGTGCAACTGAAAAGAACAAAATGCTTAGGAATGGTAAGTTTACCACTCCTAAGCATTTTATTTTTTTTATTTGCCCCACTTAACAACTTTGTGCGTTTGACACCAATTGCCGCCTGTTAATCTGCTAAAATAGATGCCTATGGGCAAAATTGGCATCTTATCTATATCGTATTTTTCTTGTTCTGGGCTTAAAAGTAGGGGTGCTTGATAAACCATTTTTCCTTGCGAATCGTAAAGGGCTAATGATACCGTTTCTTCTATTGGTGTTATGATATGGTAGCTTATATATTCGTTAAAGGGATTGCTAAGGGTTTTAATTTCCAACTCTATTGTTTCTGCCACTTCTTCTTCCTCCTCTACTGTTTCTTCTTCTTCCTCTTCTTCTTCTTCCTCCTCCTCACCTGCTAAACTTGGAATTTCGTACACCATTGTATTTTGAGTGGTATTGGTAACAATGGCAGGATTGTAATCGAAGTAAATATTGGCGGTATTTTCTAGGGTAGAATAATCGGGGAGGTTGGATTTTAGTAGGATGCGGTATTTAACAAACCCGTGGCTTTCGGGTTCATTCGTTGTGCTATCAGGCAGAAAGATACTGGGAAAATTAAAGGTCACTAGCCCGTCGTCGTGATTAAGGTTGGTTTCGAGGTAATGGCTGCTACCTAGTACTTGTAAGGTATTCCAATTGAGTAATGAAGAAAGGTAATCTGTAATAACCACATCGTATGCTTCCGCATTTCCTGTATTTTGAAATCGGATGGTATATTCCATTGTATCAGAAAGTAGGGTATAGTTTTCTGCTTGTACTCCTTTAGGGGATACTAATTTATCGTTAGGATCGTAAGAACACAATACAATTGGTTGGTAACTATAATCGGTTAACTCTCTAATCCAATTACCATTTTCATTTAATTCATTTACTTCTAGATTAAAAGACAATTCGTTTCCAACGGCCTCTTGATTAGGCATCTGCAAAGTTAAATGAATAGGGTAATCTAGTGCAATTCCTAATTCGTTAATATTCCAGGATACTGTATTTCCCTCCATTTGTGTTGGTTCAGGTTGGCTACTTACAAAGGTAGTCGCTTCGTCTAAATACAAAACAACTTCGCCATTTAATGGGATGTAACCATCATTGTTCACATTCATCCAAAAGCCAACCTCCGCATTGCAACGAGTAGGTGCAGAAGCAATAAAGGCATCGGCACTTGCATGATTGGCGTTTGTGTAAAAGCCAAAATAATAAATACCGTTTGGTGTTTGGCTGGCATAGTCTATATCCAATTCATATCCGTTGGCACCAGCGGTTAAATACCAAGGAATTGTTGCATCGGTAGTAAGGGTGTAATTTCCTTCTTCTAAATGCAATACTTTTTGGCCATTTATTTGTGTGTAATATTCTTGGTTATCTGGTTGTAATATAATGGACTGGTTTGCTAAAGGTATTTCTTCGGCATCAAAAATTCCGTTTTGGTTTTCATCAAAAAAAGCAATGGATTCTACACGGTTACTTCCTAAAATATTTTTAAGCCACAGTTGATTATCTATCAACAAATCTTTTTTGCCATCTAAATTAAAATCTACTAACTCTACATTCTCTATTCTATCCAAACCATGCATTGCTTCCCAATTAGGATTGGTTATTTCTGCTATTCTAAAAATCCCTAATCCTATATTTTCATGCCATTTTATATAGGTCTTGTGGATAGCTATGATGTCTTCATCCCCATCTTGGTCTATATCGTGTACCAACATTTCAGAAATCGTTTCTAGGAGGGTGTTATCAATAATATTAATGTTGGTAAAACCTGTGTCTGTTTCAAAATTACACCATACTATTTGGTTTCCAGCACGAACTAGAAAATCATCATTTCCGTCTTGGTCAAAGTCCACTTGCTGCATTGTACCACTTGCTAAACCCGTTTTTTGTATGGGAGCAAATTCTCCAGCACCTAAGTTTTCAAGCCAATTAAATTCATATTGCAGCTCTGCGTCATCATCACGTACATTAAAAAAAATATCTAAATCACCATCCTCATCAACATCTAAAGTATGCGTAACCCAAAAAGTTAAGCTGTCTAATAACATTTCAGCAGCAGAAAAATTACCACCTCCTTCATTTGCAATCCATGAAGCCCTGCCATATCCATCCATTAGCAAATCCTTTAAACCATCATTATTCAAATCCACTATCCTTAAATATCTATAACTATTAAGCGTATCAATGATTTGTTTAGCTCCCCAACTACCATTTCCATTATACCGATACCAAGCTGTTTCTCTATAATTAATAGCACTAGCGTATGCATAAACAACTATATCTTCATAAGTGTCTCCATCTACATCTGCTAAAGCAATAGTCCTCAGATCAAATTCTTCTTCTATATAGAATGCAACATGCTGTTTTTCAAAATCTCCCTGCCCATTATTTTCTAACCAGCTTACTGGGTTGGTTAAGGTAAGAATATCTAAGTCTCCATCTTCATCTATATCTCTACAAAAATCAGTTCCTCTAAAGGGTATCAAACTTATAACCCTTTCTGGACCAAAATTCCCCAATCCATCATTTTCATACCACGCTACTTTATCTGTTTCGGAAGATACTCCTAATACATCTATATCGCCATCGCCATCTAAGTCTTCCGTGTGCAAAGCATTAATATATGGTAAATCAAAATTAACAATATTGTTACCGCTATAAAAAGAAGCACCTCCATTTTCTACCCATTTAATACCACCTTGATTCTGACAGGCAATAAGCAAATCATTATCTCCATCGCCATCTAAGTCGGCATCGCCGAGGTCAACAGGCCCTGCAAATGCAAGGTTTGCAAATATAATATCTTGGTCTGCAAAGTTCCCTAGCCCATCATTTTCATACCACGCTACTTTATTAATATCATACGAAGCAGCAACAATATCAAAATCTCCATCTTCATCCACATCCAATGTATGCACTACCCTGGCTCCTATTGTAAAAGGTCCTACTATTTGTTCTGGACCAAAATTCCCCAATCCATCATTTTCATACCAAGCTACTTTATCATCATTTGCAGATGCCGAAAGTACATCCGCATCGCCATCACCATCTAAATCTTCGGCATGTACATCAAAAGCCAATTGCGCATTGTTGTTAATAATGTTCTCTGTGCTAAATTGCCCGCTGCCATCATTGGCATACCACGAAATTTTGTTACCTAGTCTGGCTGCACTGAGTACATCTATATCTCCATCGCCATCTAAATCTTTAGTAAAAACCTTCGTAATTTTGGAAACATCATTGGCAATAGTTTGTTGCGGGCCAAAATTACCCTGCCCATCATTTTCAAACCAAGCTAGGGTATTTACATTTTGCAAAGCACCAAACACGTCTATATCTCCATCTCCGTCTATATCGGCAACTGCCAAAGAATAAGTGCCATTTCCATTTGAATGAATAATTCGTTGCACGCCAAAGTTCCCGAATCCATCATTTTCATACCAGGCTATTTTCCTATCTTTATAGGAGGCAGAAATAACATCAGGATCTCCATCTCCGTCAAGGTCGGCGGTTAATACATCCCAAGCACCTTTTGTGTTAGAGGCGATATGTTGAGGTGCTTCAAAAAATTGCTGTCCGTATGTCGAAGAAACGATAAAAAAAAGTGGAGTAACTAAAACAAGTAAGGAAACCATTTTTTTTCTAGTGCGATAAAAAAAAGATGTGAACATAGTTAGTTTAATTTAGGGATCAAAAAACAAGAAATAATATCGTATTGTATAACTATTATAGCAATGTGCTATTTATAACATGCAAATTAAAAATTCAATATTATGAAATTTACAATTCCAAACTCTTAAACGAAACTAAAGGATATTTTTCGGTTCTCTACACTTATTGAGTAAAAATTAACTGTGTAATAGCCTATTATGTTATTTATAAGACACCTTAATTCTAAATATTTGGAAAAACACTAGTATAAAAAAATATAAGATTTGTCGTCTATTAGCCAATTTGCACTTCCTGTTTTTATTTAAGGACTTTGTTAGTTGAGCGTACTTAGCAGCAGCCTTCGGAAAAAAAATGCAGGTAATTCTCAATTCTGTAAGCTTAAATTTAAATAGCACATAGCCATGTATTTAAATCTTATTCTAATATTTTAAAAAAAATTTCAATATGCCCATTAAACCTTTTTGTTTCTACCATATCCTAGTTACATAACCCCCTGTATTATCTTAAAATATAAGTTCTACATTTCACAAAAAAAGACCAACACTCATCTTAAATGTTTTGCTATGAACCTAAAGTCCACCTTAATTCTGTGCATTATTAGTATTGTTACCCTAGGCAGCGCTTGCAACAATTCTCAAAAAGCCCTTTATAGAGGCGATTATGACAAAGCCATTTCGCAAAGCGTAAAAAAATTGCGAAAAAACAAGCAAAAGGATAAGCACATTATTATTTTAGAAGATGCTTATAATAAAGCGAATGCCCGTGACCTAGGACAAATTGAGTACTTAAAAACAGAAGGTTCGCCCAATAATTGGATGGACATTTTTGGATTGTACAGCACCATTGATGCTCGACAAAATTTAGTACGTCCTTTGTTGCCTTTGCGTATGCAATCGCCTAGCCGAAAGGCTAATTTGCCGATGAATAATTACAATGAAGAGATGGTATCGGCTAAACAAAGGGCGGCTGAGTTTTTGTATGCCAATGCTAATAAAGCACTAAACAGTAAAAACAAGGAACAAGCACGCGCTGCTTACGAAGATTTGAAAACGGTGAAGAAAATGTTTCCTACGTTTAAGGATGTAGATAGCAAAATTAATCAGGCACGGGCAGTTGGAATGAATAATGTATTGGTAAAGTTAAAAAACCATACAGGAATGCCACTCCCTCCAGAGTTTGAGAAAGAAATTATTCGCTTAAATACGAGTAACTTAAACCGTAAATGGGTTAATTACGATACCAATCCCAATAGTAATGTAGCTTACGACTACGATATTATTATTAATTTACAACAAGTAGAGATTAGCCCCGAATCGTTAAGAGAACGTGTATATAACCGTATTCGACACCAAAAAGACGGATGGATATATAGCAAAAATGACGATGGCTCGTATAAAGTAGATAGCGAAGGAAATAAATTAAAAGTACAAAAAGTAGTTCAATTAAGCTGCGAAGTTATTGAAGTAGAACAACACAAAGTAGCGACTATAGGTGGTAGTGTAGATTACTTTAATCGAAATACCCGCCAAATGTTAGGCAGCTATCCTATTGCATCGGATGCCGTTTTTGTGAACCATTATGCTGTAGTACACGGCAATCCCGATGCTTTAGATACCGATAAAAAAGAAGATAAACTATTGATATCGTTAAGCCACAATCGTCCTGCACCATTTCCTGATGATTTTGCTTTAATGATGCAAGCAAGTAATACTTTAAAAGAAGCGGTTGATGATGTGATTAGAGATCATAAACGATTGGTTAGTCGGTAGTTGGTACTTGGTAGAGGGTACTTGGTATATAGACGGCTACACTTCGTTTCGCTATTTTTTATACTAGATAAATGCAAGCAAACTTATTTCAACAAGCGATTCAAATTTTTGAGGACCTATAGTAAATACCCTAAACTTTATTTCCTTCGATACACTCACTTAAACTGCAATTGTATTTAGGATAACAGGTTACCCAATTTCCTAAATTCATGAAACAACCAAGAACACATTGCGCTATTTTTATAGTCAATGTGTTTCTTTTTTTAGTGGTCAGTAGTCAGAATGCTCACTGCGTTCGCTGTCAGTAGTCAGTTAGTTTTGCGAGGGCTTCGCACCTTCTTTTCCTAGCGTTAAGACCTACTATTTTTCCGAAAAACAGTAGGTCTTACTCCAACTTTACCCACAAGCTATTTTGCTTTAAACTACTACGAATTTGCCAAAATTCCCGTTGTAGAATAGCCCTTTAAATAGGGTATTACCAGCACTTCTCCTCCTTTATTTTGCACAATATCGGCTCCTACAATTTCGCTGATTTTATAATCTCCTCCTTTGGCCAACACATCGGGTTGTATGGTATTAATTAACTGCAAAGGGGTGGCTTCTTCAAACAAAACAATAGCATCTACAAAACTAAATGCGGCTAATAAACTAGCACGCGTTTGTTCGTCTTGAATAGGGCGGTTGGCTCCTTTTAATCCTCGCACGGAAGCATCACTGTTTAAGCCGATAATGAATTGTTGTCCTAAATCGGCAATGCTGGTTAGGCAGTGTAAATGTCCTTTGTGTAGGAGGTCGAAACAGCCGTTGGTGAATACTATTTTTTGTTGTTTAAATCGCCACAGGGCTAGTTTACGGCGCAGTTGGTCGGCAGTTAGTATTTTGTTTTGAATGGATTGTAAGGTCGTCATGATTAAGCAAATTACTATTGTAATAAGAAGTTGGGGAAGGTAAACAATTAATTTAGTTTTGCTAAAAATTTTTTGTATTTTTATCCTCCAATCACCTCACTTAAACCAAGCTATGCAATCCAACAACCTCCTTAATGCTAATAAAATAGAAGCAACGATAGAAAAATTATCGCTTCGTATAGAAGACCGATTTCCTGATTCTAGTTTAGGAAAAACCTGCCAAGATTTTTTAGCCTTCACCAAAAAAAGCAATAAAAACATTGCTTGGATAGATGAGCCAAATTTGCTGGTTAACGCCATTAGCTATAGCATTATTTTCTCTTCCTTAATAGCCATTATTTACAGTTGCACCTTGATTAATTTTGGCCTAAAAAACACCTTTAAAGACGTAATAGCCGTATTTGAAACTTCTATTAATAATATTGTTTTAATTGGTGCGGCCTACTTTTTTTTATTTACGCTCGAAAATCGTTTGAAGCGCATCAAAGCCATTAAGTTTTTAAATAAAATTAAAAACTTTGCTCACATTATTGATATGCATCAATTAACCAAAGACCCACTAATAGCAGACTTTAAAGAATCGTCAACGCCCAATTCGCCAACAAGAGGTTTGAGTAAATTTGAACTCTATAGATATTTAGATTACTGCTGCGAGTTTTTATCGCTCACAGGAAAAGTAGCCGCCCTTTACTCGCAAAGCCTCCCCGACCCCGTTGTAGAAAGAGCCTCTAACGAAATAGAAACTTTATGCACCAATATGTCGAGTAAAATTTGGCAAAAATTAATTATCTTGCATGGATTGGATTAATTAACAATAGTATCCCTAAATGAACTTTAAACTACAAGATTACCTTTCGCTAGGCTACCTTGCTTTAATGCTGATTGGCGTTGTTAGAAGCTTTGTTTATTACGGCTTACTAGGTATTAATATTATGCAGTACGCCAGTATTAGCGATATTTTACTAAGCCCCATTGCTTTTTTAGCAGACGAGCCAACTGTGCTTTTTTTGTTAATTGGATTGTTCACCCTCCTTTATATTCGACAAACGTTGAAAAAAATTCTTTTTGAAAAACATCAGCAAAAGAGCTGGTATAAAAAATTATTTGAAAAAGCATTAATTAAAAATAAATTGAATGATGATAAATCGATTTTTGATTTCCTATCTTTCATTACCATATTTTGTGCTTCTTTTATTTTAGGCAATGCCCTTGCCCAAGGATTTGGCGATGCTAAAGAGATAAAAGAACAAACCATTGAGATAAAAGACCAACTAACTTTTAATGATAATAGCCAGCAAAAAGTAGCTATTTTAGGGCAAAATAGTGCGTTTGTTTTTTATGTAAAAGAAGGTAATACAATAGTAACGGCTAGTCCTATAGTAGGAAATATTAAAGCGATTGAAAAGGGGGAGGAATAGTACTTGGTAGCGGGTAATTAGTAGTTGGTATTGGAACGGCTACCCTTCGTTGCGCCGTTTTGTATGGCAGCACTTGGGTTTAGTAAAAAACATAAAAATCACCTTTCCTTAAAAAAACAAAAATAATGGAAAAACGAAATCAACTCATTTATTGGATAAGTACGGGTTTGCTTAGTGCTTTAATGCTGTTTTCGGCAAGCATGTATTTTTTAAATTATGCTATGGTAAGCGAAACCTTTACCACTTTAGGCTTTCCTACTTATATTATTTACCCTTTAGCCGTTGCCAAAATTTTAGGCTTAATTGCTATCTGGTCTAGAAAGTCGCAGATGCTGAAAGAATGGGCTTATGCTGGTTTTTTCTTCGATTTTGTGCTGGCAGCTTCGGCACATATTAGCATTAACGATGGGGCGTTTATGCCTGCCGTTGTTGCTATTATTTTGCTGTTCACCTCTTATTTTTCTAGTAAAAAGGTGTTTGGAATTTAAAAAGACGAAAATAGTGTAAAGCCCTACTATTTTTAAAAAACAAGAAAACATTGCTATCCCTATGGAAAAAAACGAACATAAAACACCCCAAAAACAACCTAATAACCCCTTACACGGTGTTAAACTAGCCGATATTTTAAAACACCTAGTGCTTACTTACGGATGGGAGGAAATGGGATATCGAGTTGATATTCGGTGCTTTAATAACGACCCGTCTTTTAAATCGAGCCTTAAATTTTTACGAAAAACACCTTGGGCGAGGAAAAAGGTGGAGGACTTGTATTTAGAAAGTCTCGAAGTATAAAATATACCTACACACTATGCCTATTCCTAAAAACAAAACCGAACTTTTAGCGGCTATTCACCTTAATTACCAAAAATTAAAAACCGAGCTGCACCTCATTCCACTAGCAAAAACAAAAATACCTGAACTACCAGGACATGCTAAAGGCACAACCATGAGTATTCATAATTTAGTGGCTTACTTAGTAGGATGGGGCGAACTCGTGTTAAAATGGCATCATAAAAAAAGTAATAACGAAACTGTAGACTTCCCCGAAACAGGTTATAAATGGAATGAGCTTGGACATTTAGCTCAAAAATTTTATGCCGATTATGCCGCCCTCCCCTTCCCCGAATTATTAAAAAGGTTAGATACAACAGTCTTGAAAATCACCTCCCTTATTGAACAATACGATGATACGGATTTGTATGAAACACCGTGGTACGGTAAGTATCCGCTTGGTAGGATGATACAATTAAACACCTCCTCTCCTTATAAAAATGCGCTTACTAGAGTTAGGAAATGGAAGAAGGAACAACAAGACTTATAAAATACGGGGAACTTTACCTGCTACAATTAAGTTAATAAGCGAGTAATCATCAACCACTATTTCCTACAAAAAATAAGCTGCCATGAAATACAACAACCAATACATTATCGACCAGTTAGCTGCTGGCGAAAAACTAAAGTATGTTTTCTTTTGGGGACATACCGAAAAGAAAGACCTAGTAACCAAAGCCTGTTTTAGCCAATGGTACGAATCGTCTTTTGAAGTAGAAGGCATCACCTACCCTACTACCGAACATTGGATGATGAGTAAAAAGGCAGCCTTGTTTGAAGATGAGGACATCTACCAAAAAATAATTAACTGCCAAACACCTGGCGAGGCTAAAGATTTAGGGCGGCAGGTAAAAGGCTTTAAAACTGCGGTTTGGAAAAAGCATAGAATGGAGATTGTGGTAAATGGCAATTTCCATAAATTTTCTCAAAACGAAGCATTGGGTACTTTCCTAAAAAATACCAAAAAAAGAGTACTGGTAGAAGCAAGCCCTTTAGATAGTATTTGGGGCATTGGTATGGCAGAAGACCATCCAGATATTTTGAATGCTAGTGCTTGGAAAGGAGCTAATTTACTAGGATTTGCTTTAATGGAAGCTCGGGATTTGTTAAGGAACGCAAACTAAATAATTTCAATTAAAACACTATCTTTGGATAGTGTTTTTTTATTTCTACTAAGTAATGGTAGTTACTTATTTATTCACTCACTCCTAAATTTAAAAACATGCTCCAAAATAAAACCCTCAGATTAAGTCTTTTTACCTTTCTTACTTTAACATGGTCGTTTGTATTTTTTGTATTTCGCCCTCTAGCTTTTTTGCAAGAAACGCTACCGCATTTAGGGTATGTATTAATGGGTTGGATACCCCCTTTGGCTCTATTAATTATGAGTGTTATTTTACGCCAAAAACTCCCTCATAAAACGACCAGTTTATTTGGCAAAAATAAAATGGCAAGTATTATTATTTACCTCCTTCCTATTGTATGCCTTACCGTTTTTGGTGTTGCTAATACACTGGATATTCAAGCTAATTTTTATGGCTTTTATTTAGGCTGTGTATTATTAATTTATGCTTTACTAGAAGAATTTGGCTGGCGAGGGTATATGCAGGAAGAATTTAATGGCGATAAAAATAAATGGATTGGTTATTTAATTATTGGCATTGTTTGGTATTTATGGCATTGGTTTTTTTTAAGAGGAGGCGATGCAGCAGATTTAACAACGAGTTTAATTATTTGCATTTCCCTAATTGCGGCTAGTGCGGGTATTGGCGAAATTGCTAAATCTAGTAAATCAATTTCAGTTTGTGCTACTTTTCACGCACTAGGAAATATTGCGATGATGTATCCTTTGGTTTCGAATAATATTACCTCAACCGCTAAAATTACAACGCTTAGTATTTGTATAGTTGTTGCCGTTTTTCTAATTAAAAAATATTTAGAAGAACCCAGAAATGCAATCGCTTAAATAGCTTTTCCTATTTAAACTAAAATTCCTTGTGCATACAACATTCATCATAAATAACGTTTAGTGTAATGTAATACGCTTTTATTTTCAAGCACCTACCAAACTAAACAATATGAAACAACTAGTAGTATTAATTATTTTTTTTCTAGCACCTTTATTTTTAGCTGCACAAGCATCGGGCAATATTAATTACCACAACCAAGTATCGGGCAGTCGTAATTACCAAAATCAAGTACATTTTCCTGATAATAATATTGATGTGCCATTTAATAATAACAACGAAATTATTGTAGGAATTAAAGGCATGGGCAATTTAAAAGCCAATGCTTATGTAGCCATATTTAATGTTACACAAGTAGGAACAACTACCGAAGAGGTGAACCAATTAGTTGACGAAAGAATTAATGCCATTAAAAATAAAGTTAACAAAAACAGCAATGCTATTTTTTATGTAGATATGATTTCGTTTGTGCCTGCGTATGAATACAATGTGGAGAAAAAAATTTTTAGCAAAAAAACATACAATGAAGTTCCTAAAGGATTTGAATTAAAAAAGAATATTCACATTCAATACCAAGACCCTAATTATTTAAACGAAATTATTGCTTTTTGTGCCGATGCCGAAGTGTACGATATGATAAGAGTAGATTATTTTTCGGATGATTTAGATAGTACTAAAAAACAATTAAGCGATAAAGCCAAAATATTATTAAAAGAAAAATTAAAAGATTACGAAGAAATTTCGGGCATTCAATTAGTCAATGCAGAAAAACAATTGGTCGAAGATTTTAAAATTGTTTATCCTGTAGAAATGTATAAATCTTACCAAGCTTACGCCAGTTCTTCTTTAAATTTAAATCCTAAAAAATCCTCCAAAGTACATCAGGCCGATAAAAGTATTACGCTGTATTACCAACCTGTTATTGATAAAGAATTTGATTTTGTAATTAACCCCACTATCCTAGAACCCGTAATACAAGTTATGTACGAAATTAAAGTAAAAGTACGGATTGTACCCATTCCTCCGCTTGCGCCCGTTCAGCCAAAACCCGAAAAACAATATTTATTTTTAACGCCTAATGGCGATGTAATTAATTTAGATATTGGCCAATAAATGTTATCTTTGGAAGGCTGATTGCTTAACCCCTCCCAAAATATAAATTTGCGATATGGACGATTTATTTGTATTAATACCCATGATAGGCGGTATGGCTATTGCTTTTGTTTCTGTGGTAATGGATTATCAGCAGAAAAAACAAAAGACTTTTCAGGAGAATAGAATGAATCAAATTATGACTTCTGATGATATGCCGCTAGAGGAGATTGTACGTTCTATACTAAGTATCCAAATAGCACATCAACAAAAGGATAAATGGATAGAACGCATTATTGGCTTTTTAATGGGATTAGCCAGTTCTTTGGCTGGCTCGCTTATTTTTTATTTTGTGAATGGGTAGTAATAGGGTTTAGATAAAATAAGCATTATTATTGTTGGTTGATAAATTTAAAATATATTTGGACAATTTATTGCGGCTAAAAAAGCAACAAGGGAAACCTTTAACACATGTCAACCGTTCTTTATATTATGTGTACCTGTGTATTCTTCCAAATAAAGAATCTTATTTTTTGAAAACAAATCATTTTTATGAAACAAAATGTACCTTTCGCCAAAAAAAGGCGGCAATTGCAATATTTGGTAAAGCAGTTTAAACAAGCTAATCCAGATACCGCACAAATTACATCGAGCAAAGCGGCGCTTTTTTTTACTAAGATTAAACGTTTGGTATCAGAATTGAGCTGTAAAATTCCAAGTTTTCAGCTTAAATCTATTTTAGGGTCTACGGCTTTGTTAATTGGCTTAACGGCAAGTACAAATGCAGCAGCACAATCTTTTCAAGGACCTACCCTTAATCCGTTTGGGCTAAACAGTGCTGCGTATCTTGCTGCTCCTGCACTTGCCGATTTGGATGGTGATGGCGATATTGATTTGCTAACAATAGAGTATGACGACTATACAACTGCTAAGTTCTACGAGAATACTGGCGGTTCATCGGTAGCAAACTTTAGTCCCCCTGTAGCCTCCCCTTTTGGCGTAAGTTTTGGCGAAGCAGCATATATTGCTTTTCCAACTTTAGTAGACTTAGACGATGATGGTGATTTTGATTTATTGGTTGGCGGCTATTATGGGAGTTTAAATTATTTTGAAAATACAGGTAGCCCTACTGCACCTAGTTTTGCTCCGCCTTCTCAAAATCCATTTGGCTTAGTTAGTACTTATTATTTTGCCATTCCTACTCCTGTAGATTTAGACGGAGATGGCGACTTGGATTTAATGGTAGGAGACTATTATGGAGCTATGCAGTATTTTGAAAACACGGGTTCTCCTACCTCCCCTAATTTTGTTGCTCCTGTTGAAAACCCATTTGGATTTGAATTACTAGTAGCAGACGAAGAAGAAGAGGGGATTGCATATCCTGCCTTTGCCGATTTAGATAATGACGGCGATATGGATTTAACAATGGGTTACTATAATAATGTTGAAGTTAGTGGCAGCGGAGGAGGCGTTGGCACGATTGTTAGCTATGGTATTTTACAATATTACGAAAATGTAGGTGGTCCATCTAACCCTCAATTTACAGAAGGTATTAACAGCCCCTTTGGCTGGGAACAAGCAATCGACGGAGATGAATACATTTTTCCTACTTATAGTGATTTAGATAACGATGGCGACATGGATATATTGATAGGCTCTACTTATGGAGATTTCCTATATTATGAAAACACAGGGACTAGTGCTGTTGAAGAAACAATTGCCGATTACGAATTAACGGTATCTCCAAATCCTACTAATGAGTTGTTGCAAATAGAAAGTCAATCGCCTATACAACAGATTCGTATTTATGATACGAGTGGCAAATTAATTGCTTCGATTAAAGGACAAAATTCGATGCAGCAAGCGATTAGTTTATCCAAATTTAATACGGGTTTTTACATGCTTAAAATTAGGGATGTTGCTGGTAAAATAGCTACGCATAAAATTCAGAAATACTAGTGAATCAAAACCTAAGTGAAATGAAAAAATAAATTCATATTTACATCCGAATATCCTGGGAAAAGGGTATTCGGATTTTTTTAAAAACAAACAAACCTCAACATATAGTTAGTATTTTTATCCAACTTTTTTAAGTAAATCATCAATATTGTATCGCATATATTTTTCTTTATTTTTTTCTTGTGTTTTAATTAGCTCATTTTTACTCTGTACGTTTAAAAGCAGTATAGGATTTAAATTAAATATCCTTCCAATTTTTATAACCAAATCATGATTAACTTTTCTTTTGCCATTAAGAAATGCGCTTATATTTGAAGGTTTGTATTCTAAATACTCTGCAAAATCTTTATTTTTAATATTTAATTCTTTAACAATTTCCTTAATAAAAAGTCCAAGTGCTTTAATTTCCGTGTTTTCAGCTTCAAGATAAGTTACTAACTGAAACCTAACAGATAGCAAAATATTTTCTCTTTTTTGCTTATCAGATAGCCCAGCAGCGTGTTGTTTAATAGCACTTTGTAAAGCTTTAAAATCTTTGCTATTAATATTAACAAGTCCTTTTCCAGACCCGTTAATTCCTCCTTCGTTAACAAACTTAGTTCCCATATCAATATTTTTTTCATCAAAAATTTCCCAGCTTCAACATTAATAGAAGGTATCATATTTTGATAATAATTACAAATTTTTATTTATTTTTGATATTCTTACTAACAAAAACGCTATTGCAATAGCAAAATAAAAACATAGCCATTAATTTCACTTTTTCACCAATCATTTAATATCTTTGCAATACCAAAGCTCACCAAATTACAAAAATTCACCACTCCCTTTTTTCGCAAAATTATTGTATTCACCCATTATTTTATTAACCGCTAGGAATGGCAGGAGATAAGTCTATAATCTCTT
>JAHDBT010000065.1:0-1370 GCA_020630215.1 Bacteroidota bacterium | reverse complement strand
CACCCATTATTTTATTAACCGCTAGGAATGGCAGGAGATAAGTCTATAATCTCTTAAAACCAGTCTTCCTAAAAAAATATTGGCACATCATGAAAAACCAAGATCCAGATAAAAACAAAGATCCTAATCAAAGAGGCAACAAGGACGAAGAACAGGAAAGAAGTGAATCGGGCGCACCTATTTACCGCTACGAAGAAACTCCTCCAAACGATTTTGAACTAGCCATAGGCGACGAAGAAAACATCACAGCTATTTCTGACCATATTGAGGCGAATATTGGTCCCGTAGACAGTGTGTTTCATGAGTTAATTTCTGACCAAGTGCATATTGATGTACATTGGGTAAAACCTAGTAGCAATTTTCCTTTTCACCTCCTAGTAACATCGGGCATGAGCGATAAACCGATGAACGTGCCTACGGATATGGAAGATTTTGAATCGTACCAATATACCGAACTCTGCATTTTACTGCCTAAAGATTGGAAAATACAAGGCGATAAAACAGCAATGGATGAGGTGTTTAGCGACGAAACGGTTTACTGGCCAATTAGGTGGCTAAAAATGATTGCCCGTTTTCCACACGAATACAACACCTGGGTAGGTTGGGGACATACGATCCCTAATGGAGAATTTGCCGAACCTTTTGCCGACAATACAAAACTGGGTTGTATGATACTATTGCCGCCTATGCACTTACCCGAATCCTTTTTTGAACTGCCAATTAACGATAACAAAACCATCTGTTTTTACGCCTTATATCCGCTATACCCCGAAGAAATGAATTTTAAATTGGAAAAAGGACTGGATGCTTTGCTAGATAAATTCCAAGAATTTGATGTGCCGCATGTAGTCGATCCTGCTAGGGTAAATACTTGTAAAAAGAAAAAAGGGTTGTTTGGACTTTGGTAGGGGTGAATGGTTGAATTGTTTTATGGCTGAATGGTTGAACTGCTGAATGGCTTTTTGTGATAAAATAGGGAGACCAACAAAAACTTGGACGGGGATTTTAAATTGTGTATATTTGTTTGTAAACGTTTACTAACGAATAAATAATCCCATGAGAAAAAAGCAAAAAAAATGCCCAGAGTGTGGCGATGATATTATTGGTCGTTCGGATAAAAAGTTCTGTTCCGACCAATGCCGCACTTCCCACAATAACCGCCTTAATAGCGATGCCAATAACTTTGTGCGTAACATCAATAATATCCTGCGTAAAAATCGCCGTATTTTAGAATCGCTCAATCCCAAAGGCAAATCAAAAGTACATAGAGATAAGTTGATGGAGCAAGGATTTAGGTTTAGCTATTTTACCAATGTATACGAAACACGGGCTGGTAAAACCTATTATTTTTGCTACGAACAAGGTTACCT
>JAHDBT010000673.1:1370-3320 GCA_020630215.1 Bacteroidota bacterium | reverse complement strand
GGGCTAAGTTAAATTGATTTTTAATCATATTAAAATTTAATTTGAGTTACACAATAAGTGAGTCTTCTGAAAAAAGCCTAGAAATAGTATCCCTGATTTAATTTCGGTTAATGATTGAATACGCAGGTATTTTATCTAGTAAGATATACTATTTCTTTTCTAAACGGCCTTTTTACAGTAGACTCACATAAGTACATAATAAAATAAATGGTGGTGGTTTTATTAGAAAACTAATTGAAACGTATCATATATTAATTTAGCGCACAATTTCTAATTTAATAGCTTGTGTTTTTTCTTGACTCTTTACTTGTATTAAATACATACCTGTAGGTAATGCTTTTGTATTAAGCTGATACATTTGTGGCCCTGCTGCTTGTTGTGCTAGTGCGATGTTTTGAAGTAGTTTACCTGCTAGGTTAAATACTTGTATTTGGACTTTACTGGGTGCTGGCAATTCGTAATTAATAGTGGTATTTTTACTAGTAGGATTGGGTTGTAGCTGTAAAGTATTGACTATTGTGGCAGTCGTATTGGTAGTACTTACAGGAACATCTGTTCCTATTTGTGCGACAAACAGATGTTTATGGGGAGCATGTAAAGTTGGTAGACCAGCAAACTCCATTTTTTCGTCAAAATGCCCTGCATAAAACAATTGGTTTTCTTTGTAAACAGCTATGCCACCTATCCAAATATTTGTAGAAATACCAGCATGAGTTCTTACCCATGCTAATTCGCCATTAGTAGTATATTTTACAAAATACAAATCTCGTTCGCCTTCTGGCGCAACTTCATAATCGTTTACAAAATTAATGGCATCTCTAAAACGTCCACCAAAATAAACATTTCCTTCTTCGTCTAAATCTAGTTGAAAAGAAGGGAAATCGTAATTCGTATTATTAATAGATCTCGCCCATAACGTATTACCGTCGGTATCAAATTTGGCAATGTAAATGTTATAAGCGTAATCACCAGTTAGGGTAATATCATCAAAAGTTGATTCTGTACTATGCCCACCTATCATATAAGAATTACCTGCGGCATCTGTTTTAATGGAAATAGGCCAGCTATAGCCCGTTGCGGTATCGGCATCTTCTCCTATGCTTTTTATCCATTGTAAATCGCCATCAGAATTGTATTTCATAAAGTAGATATTATCAGCCGTTTCTTCAAAATTAAAAGAACTGGTTTCATAAAAAAGTGTAGTAGATCTTGTTTCACCAGTTAGGTATACATTGTCATTTTCATCAACTCCTAAATAAGGAAAATACTCTCGTTCAGTTCCTCCTAAGTGTTTAGCCCATGCTATTGTTCCATTTTCGTTTAGTTTCATAAGGCAAACATCCTCCTCACCATAGGCAGTAAAGGTTTCTCCTCCTATACTAAATTCCCCCTCAAAAGAAGTCGCTACATAAATAGTTCCTGTTTCGGTTATTGCTACACTTCTAACCTCCTCTTTAAATTGTTGCATCCATATCATTTCTCCCTCTACCGATACTTTGCTTACAAAAACGCTTCCATTATTACTATCCAAAATACTTGTTCCTGCATCTAAAAAACCATCAAATTCTCCTGCTACCACCAAATATCCATCCGAAGAATAAGCAATATCTCGCAAATCATAAGTTCCATCATATAAAAAATCATACGTCCATAAAAGATTCCCTTCCGCATCCATTTTTACTATCAAACCATGATCGTTGTTTGCCGTTACAGTACTACCTAAAATATCAATAGTACCATCAATATGTGGTATAAAGTAAATGTTATTATACTTATCAATAACCATTTTAGCATCACTAGCCGAAACAGTTCCTCCATTACCATGACTCTCTAAAGACCAGAATTGACTAAGTTGTAAATTTTGCTGAATAAATAAGTTAGCTCCCTTCTCTCCAACCAAATACAATTCCTGATTTGTGGTAGCCAATATATCATTAACAGTAGTAGTAT
>JAHDBT010000673.1:0-1357 GCA_020630215.1 Bacteroidota bacterium | reverse complement strand
GCAAAAAACTTCCTTCTGTATCAATACTTTCGTTGCCTACATTAAGAAATCCATCTATTAAGCCACTAAAAAAAACAGCTCCATTTTCATCGACATCAATAGACATACTCCCATAATTTATGAAACTCGACTCCGATTGCAAATTCCATTGGTAGGCTCCATTCTCATTATACTGCACCAAAAAACATTGCCAGTCGTTTGATGCTAAACCATCATTAAAATTAGGATCAAAATTAACATCGCCATTAAAATATCCTCCTAAATATACATTGCCTAAATCATCTACTGTTAAAGTAAATCCTCTTGCTTGCGAACCAATATCAGCGTAACTATGTGCTGCCCATTCAAAACTAGGCGTATTGGCTGCTACGTCTGCTTTAGCAATAAACGCGGTTTCTGTATCTTCACTCGCTAAAGTCAAGCTTCCCAACTGAATGCTCTCCATAAAAGAACCTGCTAGAAATAACTGGTCTTCTTTTACCAATATTTCGTAAATATTTCCCTCGTACAATTCCGTGTTCACTAGATTCATATCCTGGTCGTAAACATGAAGACGTTGCGGTCCTACCAATACAAAAATATCTCCTGCACTATTAAGCCCTAAGCTATAACAAAAGTAAGATTCGCTAGGCGAACTGTCGGTTCTAGTCCATTCCTTCACCCCTTCTGTATTAAACTTTGTTACTACTAATTTTTGTGCTACCCCATCTGGCGCATCACTATCTAACACCCAATCAATGCCGCCTACAAAAACATTTCCATTGTCATCTACAAGCACTTCTGTTGCCACTAAATGATGGTTCTCTTCTGCTGCTATTGGTGCTAACCATATTAAACTACCAGTAAAACTGTACTTAGCTAAAAAGCCATCCTCGTGGCCGCTGCTAGTTGCTGCTTCCCCTCCAAAATCAGTTGTTCCCGAAAATGCGCCTACTACATACACATTACCGTCCGCATCGCTAGCAGTCGCATTAGCCCTGTCAGGAAGTGAACCGCCAATGTTTTTTGCCCAATTCCATGTAGGCGGATTGCCATACTCCGTATTTTGCATTTTAAAACTTCCACCTGCATTGACTACCTCATTTATTGCTTGTACGGAAGGCAACAACTGGCTTGCCGTAGTTTTATTGATTTGTGCATAAGTGGTGATGCTGTTTAATAAAAACATCGAAAAAATTAATGTTAAATTGAACTGCTTTTTAATCATGTCGAAATTTAGTTTGAGTTAAATAGAATTTTAAAATATACATTTTTATGACTAAATACTTTGAGGACTAGAGAGGCATATAGCCTCCTTACCTTCCTGCAAAATTATGCCACATTTATCTAATTGTTATGGTATTTCTGTTCTTTGTGT
>JAHDBT010000672.1 GCA_020630215.1 Bacteroidota bacterium | reverse complement strand
AATATTAACAATACAAAGTGTAGACTTTATTCAACTTTGTTCATAAAGTGAAAGGCACTTCCTTAATTGGGAGTGCCTTTTTTTTGAGGTGAAAAAAGGGTAAACGGTTTAGATAAACAGGTCGAACAAAGCATATAAAACACTAACAAAAATAGAATCATGAAAACCAACATCACTGTTTTTATTGGTAGCATTTTGCTACTGTTATGCTCCTTTTCAAGCCTAGTAATGGCACAAAACAAAATGAAAATTGGAGAGCGAATAATAATTGGTAACTCCTTAACTTACATATGGGAAACCAACGACTTAATTCCTAATACCTACCAAGAATTTACTTGGAATAAAAATATTGCTGTAAACTTAACCAATACTTTATATGGCGGCATCTCTTATCAAAATCTGTTTACCAATGGTTCTATTGTTTCGGCTAACCAGGTTAAAAACCGCTACTACCTAGCAGGCGTATTTGTACAATACGATTTTCTGCCAGCCAAACCCAATCGCTTAATAGCAGAGTTGTCGTGGAATGTAGGTAATTATTGTACCTGTGGAGATGGTGATCCTTATGAATTTGTAAACGCTAATAACAATGCTAATGAAACCCTTAATAATAGCAATGTACTAAACTATATTGGTGTAGGCGGCAGCTATGAAATAATGCTCCATCAATTTTTGGCTTTAGAGTTAGGATTTTACAACTACAATATACTTGGAGATGTGAAAGAAAAATACAATTATACGCAATACATCATTGGTTTAAATTTTGACATTGGTAAATGGTAAAAACAAATATTAAATGAATTTTGAATGATGGGTTTGTCTAAATACCCATCCATTAAATAAAAATAATAACCTCCTTATGGTTATTTATATAGGCACATTACCTAATCATGACTTTGCCTGAAAATAGGGACTTATTAAATTTCATTCCGTATTAACATAAAAAAAATTAGTAAGCTTTTCATAACTAGTTTACAAGATAATTTTTTTTTTTCCAACAAACAATTCAAAATGTGCAAGCTTTTGTTTCGGATTTAAAATAGGTATTCAAGTGGATTATTTCTTGCTTAGAAAGAAATAAAAAGAGCAAGAACAATATCCATTTTTTAATACAATAAATCCGCAATGAGTATATTACAATTCAAATTTGCTACACTCAAACTAAACGCTTATATCACAATATTTTTTTTAATCCTCTTTTATATTTATCCTTCCTCTTTTGTATTGGCCCAAGTAGATAATACCCTCGAAACGGTAGATTGGAGCCAAAATACAGGTTTAGGATGGCCAAACGGGAGTGGAGTAGCGCATACGTTTACCAATTACCTGTCATCTGGAGTAGATGTAACCATCACTTTTTCGGCTTGTGATTGGGACAGCAATACAGGCTGTTGTGATGATGCACCGAATATTTATACTACCGATACTGATTTAGCCAACAATTCGGGCGATTATGACGATACCTGTTATTCGGGATATGAAGGGAGTTTACGATGGACAAGCAATGATGACGCTAGTTGCAATAGTGGCAACCGAACAGCTACGGTATGTTTTAGTGCGCCTGTTTATGTTAATGAATTAGAAATAGGTTCCATTTCTTCTGATATAGATTGTGGCACAGGAGGCGACCAATCAGAAAATATAAGTGTTACTGCTGATAGTGGCGGAACAGATGTTGCTCCAGATGCTAGTGGTGGAGGCAATCACGATTGTACGAGCACCCTAACAGGTAGCCCAACAATTACTACTGGAACAACAACAACCATTAGTAGTTCGGTATCTCAATGTTCGGGGCAATATAGTTGGGCAGAGTTAGCGTATACGACCAATGCTATTGACTGTATCGATGTAAACTTTACCGTAAGCAATGGTACTTCCTTTGGTTCTATAACCTTTAATGTATTAGAAATTACGCCAGTCTCTACTTGTACAAATCCTGATGTTACTGCTTTTGCATTAACCGCAAGCTGTACCAATGGCGTAGCAAATGATGATGCTTACCTACAAATTAGCGCAGCTACAAACGCTACACATTACGAATACAATGCAGGAAATACTTATGCGGGAACAGGTTTTGCTACTGCAACAGCGTTTGACCCTGCTACAGATTTACCCTTGCAATTTGGCACACTAGTAAACCCTAGTGGCTCGCAAAATTATACGATTAGGGTGTATAATGGAGACGAAACTTGTTTTACAGATGTAATGGTAACTTTAGCAGAACAAGATTGTACCGTAGTTTGTAGTTGCACAGAATACGTATATTTAGACGATATACTTTTAAACCAAGTTCATAAATTTGAGGTAGGAGCTAATGGTGCCTTAACCGAAACACCTAATATGTGGTTGCCTAGTATTAATGGTCCACATGGATTAGGGCACGACTTAAATGGCTTCTTATACATTGCGGAAATTGATTGGGTAAACAATACTTCGACTATCCAAAAATTTAATTGCGATGGAGATATAATAGACGATAATGTTTATACAAGAAACGGGCTTATTACCAACATGAGTTCAGACGATAATAATAATTTATATTTCCAAGCAACCAATACTGATTGGTCGGATTTTGACATTGTAGGAATTGATGTTTGTGCAGAAAGTACAATGGGCTGTGCCGAACCAATAAGTGATTTCCCCTGGGGATATTATACAAATGGCGATACTTATTGGTCAACAGGTATTAATTGGGACGATGGCTTTGTTTATGTAGAAACAGGTTCCGTAGCCGACTTTGCAAGCAACGACTGCGATACAGAGGTAGGAACCATTTTTCCTATAGAATTACCCACAGTAGCAACGACTGCTTGGACGTACTACACACATGGGATTTTTAGAGATGATAATGAATACGTATATGTAACTTACAGTACTGACCAAAACTTTCCTGCACTAGGGGGGAATTTTATTGTAAAGTACAATCCTGATGGGACTATTGCAGCGCAATCGGCAATAGATAATGATGGTACAGATGATGGCTGGTACGGCGGTCGTGGTATTGTAGCAGACGAAAACGGATATGTTTATTTATCTGTTAATGATGGGAATAGTTGTATTATTATTTTTGAAGACGATGGTGCTGGTAATTTAGTGCAAGTAGGAGAGGTGCCAAATCCACCTGATGTAACTGATACAGAAGCAAAAGGTATGGCAATTATGAAAGAATGTTGTCCAACACCTAATCGTCAAGTTATTGACCAAACTTATTGTATTGCAGGTAGTAATGAAAAAATATTCTTAAACGAATTATTTCCTTGTGATGGAATTATTTGTGAAGGACTATGGGTAGCCGCAGATAACCCATCTATATCAGTTTATGA
>JAHDBT010000671.1 GCA_020630215.1 Bacteroidota bacterium | reverse complement strand
CGTCTGTAGAAGTAGCAGTAGCTTCTCCATCGTTATCGGCACAAGTTGGTTCTAAAGCAACGGCGGCGGATGCAGTAATGGTAGTAGCAGGTGCAAGTGTTACGTCAACGGTATTGGAACAGTTGTCTTCATCTGTAACAGTAAGGGAATAGGTGCCACTAGCTAATCCGGTTAAACTAGTGTTACTACCACCACTTGGGGACCATTGGAAAGAAAGATTTCCTTGTCCTCCTGTAGCGGAAACATCAATTGCGCCATCATCATTAGCGCAAGTTGGCTCCACTTGATTATCCACTACAATATCAATAGTTGAAGGTGCATTTACTGGCACTTCTAATGTGCTGGAACAACTATTGGCATCAGTTACAGTTACTTGATAAGTACCAGCCATAATATTGGTAGCACTACCAGTATTTCCTATTGTACTAGGACCAATCCAGGTGTAGCTTAATCCGCTACCTGTTAGTCCTAAATCAATTGCGCCATCTGTTCCTAAGCAAGTAACATCTGTAACAGAAGCATTAAAAATAGGGGGGCTGTTGACTGTAAAATTAAACTCGTCAGAGGAAGTGCCACATAGGTTTGTTGCTTCTACGGTGTAAGTTGCAGATGAATTTAGGTTGACATCTAGTGAGGGACCCGTTGAGCCACTTAGGAGAATGCCATCTTGATACCATTGAAATACGGGAGTAGGATCGCCTGTTGAGCTTGCTGTTAGGGTAACAGGAGCAAAATTTATATTACAAATTGTTTGATCGCTGTTTGCAAGGGTGACGATTGGTTCTGTGCAATCAAAAAGGCTGCCAGTAAATGCTAGATTGGGGTCTGTGACACATGCGGGGGAATTCCATACGCCAGTTTCTGAATCGGCAAAATTTAGGATGGAAATGCTTAGGTCATCTCCATTTTGACCTGGGGGGCAGTTGGGGGTAGTTGCTTGCCAGCAAAAAGTCCAATCGCAATTAATTCCACCAGAAAAACCGGTTTGAAGTCCAGCGCTAGAATTAGGGTTGTTATCGCCATAGTTATTGGTTACATCTCCATCTGTACTTATAGTTGTAACATCTCCGAAGAAATCAGGAGCATAACCGCCATCATAAAACCAGCCAGTATAACCATCAACTTCTTCAACATCCCAACTTAATTCATCGCCATAACCATCGGTTGTAAACTCAATAGTAATTTCGCCACCACTACATCCGCCACATCCACCTCCGGTAGCAGTTAGAATATAAGAATATGAACAATCGAATAGTCCACATCCACCATTATAATTAGCATTCATAGAGTTTACTAGAGTTCCACAGTTATAAATATTAGCTGTATTGCCACCATCTCCAAAAGAGTCATATATGCTAATTATGTAAGCTTGTCCAGCAGTTGCACATATGTTTTCTGTATAAGTTGTATTATCGCCATAGGTATTTGTAGGTTCTTGTGCAACGATTGTACCTCCCGTTTCGACAATTGTTGTCCAAATCCAATTTCCGCTGCCGTCGCATGATTGAGGTTGTCCTACGGGCATTAAAGAGCTTTGATCCCATCCTGGAGCAAGTTCGGGAACTATTCCATGCATCCAGTTATCGGAGGTTTGGTTGTACTCTGTTACTTCGTAGCAAAACTCTACTGTTTCGTTACAGCCAAAAGTACCGTTATCTGGTGCTGGGGAAATACTTTGCATAGCATCTTCTACAATACAGTAATCACAATTAATATTATTTTGTATAGAGAGGGTAAATTCGCATTGGTCGTTTTCATCACCACCACTAATCTGTAAATAGTAAGTTGAACCAGGCGTAATAGCAGTAGAGTATAAACTGGCAGTTCCGCCACTACCAATTTCACAAGTATTAACAGACATGTCATCACAATCGCCATTGTAATTGTGAAGTACAATAACAGGTGTATTAAGGCTTCCTCCATCTGATGTTACTTCTACCTCTAATTCGGGACTAGTAGCAATAAATTGATACCATACATCTGCTGCGGGAGCAGGTTGGTCTACTCCATCATCACAATTAGGTAGATAGGGATATGGGATGGGGGCAGTAGCACAAATATTGCTACCTGTAATTACGGTTGGTGTTCCTGTAAGGGAGCCGCCAGTAGTTGTACAGTTGCCTGGATTGCTAAGTGTTCCTAGGTCTTCGGGTGCAGTGCAATCATCATTTGGGGGAGGGGTGTTTCCTGTAGGGCAGGAGCCACAAGTAGGAGGAACAACAATACCGCAGTTGGTACTGCCAGCACCTCCAGATTGAGTTGCTGTTAAATTATTTTCAACATTTGCATAATTTGTAATTAAGAGTACATAAACATTTCCGGTACTATTGCCAGCTGGAATGTTAATTACTTCAGAAGCCGAAGCACTAAAACTGCAGTCTATAGGAAGTCCGTAAGAACCGCAGGCAGATTCTGCACTCGTTAAATTTGGATAAGGACCCCACAATGCAAAGTCAACATCTTGGGGAACACCAGCGTTATTGGCTCCATTTAAATCAATGTTAATTGCACCTGGGTTATCAATTTCTAAATAAAACCAAGCTGGGTTGGGCTGGGCAATTAAACAATCATAATTATTACCAGGGTTTATTTCATCTGCTTGTGGTCCAAGGCCTGAAAGACCAGAGCCATCAAAATTTGCAGCAAAAGAGCTTCCGCTATCAGTACAGAATGGTTCAAGCGTGTTACAGTCCGTATTTTGTGCTAAAGAAATTTGATACAAAAGTGAGAGCAAAACTAGTAGTAAGTAATATTTTTTCATATTAAAGAAATGTTTAAGCAGTGTATTGTAAGTAATTTTGATAGTTAAAGATATGTTTATTTTGAAGAAAACCAAAGGACATTTTTAATTATTTTCCGTTAAAAAGAATAACAGCGTGTTGTTTTTTTAAAAAGTTGTAGATGTATAATTATTTGATTTTCATATTTTAACATATGTGAGATGGGTTGGGAATGTGAAAGGATTCCACACATATTGTCAATGTAAATTATTGGAGCTAGACTAAAAAGGGGGGGGAATGCTATGTGAAAATGAAAAGAAAAGATGGAGGCTGTTGCTTCTATGGGATGGTGAAAAAATAAAGTTACAAATTTCCGCAAAGAGATTTTCTAATAGACAAGGCACAAAAAGCAGTAATAGCAGCGCTATTACGAGTAGTTTTAACGCAGGATATTGGGAAATATCAAAGTGGAAAATGTAAATTTATTTTTGCACCATTCCTATACCTATTTAAAATTATAAAAGCGATTGATACAAAGCCATCATTCGTGCCGTTACCTTTTCTTCTTTAAACTGTTGGACATGCTCCCATCCGTGCATGATCA
>JAHDBT010000670.1 GCA_020630215.1 Bacteroidota bacterium | reverse complement strand
ATTGTTACAATAAATGTATTTTATGTCTTTTAGTATAGATATTGGTTCTAAATTATTCACAGGTAATGATTTGCAATCTATAATGTTGGTGATCATTACTAGGTTTAATGTACTATCAGAAAGTGAGGACATGTTTAGTGTGTCAGGTGAGTTTGTTAATGTAGATAACATTATACGTTTCCAGTCGTTAGATAAGCTATTCCACCACTTTTGTTCTGGAGATTGTGGTTCGGATTGATAATAAAACAAGTATAACAATAAGAATATTGCAGGCAAAACAAGATAATAATGAATCTTAAACGATTTAGGTGCTGTATTTTGTGAGTTAAAATAGTTAGCTATTTGTTGTGTTGTTTTAAATGCTCGTTCTTCAATTTCTTGTCTGTTTCCCTTTACAATATAATCTACATTATTTGTAAATATTTTATCAAACTTGAGAAATGAATAATCGCATGGTCTAAGATAAATTCCAAGAATTTTTGTGTCATCAATACTTCTTAGCATACTTAAATATTCCATCATAGAATCTATGCTTATTAAGAATAATATATGAGATGCTTGAGCAATAGAATTATTTAGGTGCTTTTGCTTATCTAATCCTATACTCGTGCTGGGTTTGTTTAATAAAACTAGGGTTTGATTTAGATTAGCGTTTTCTAATAGTGCTATAATTTGTAAAGCATAATTGATATCAGAATCAGCATAAATTAAACATACTTTTCTTGATTTCATTTTTTATTAATGATAACTAGATCATACTCTTTAGAAGCATGATCTAGTTTAATTAGTTAGATTAAATATTGATTTACCATCACCCCTTCTTAACCTCCGCAACCATATTCTCCCAAGCCCTATACTGACTACTATGCTTATCCGCCTCCTGAAAAAAAGCAGATTCCGCTAGTAACCCATCAATATAAGCAAAAGCCTGCTGCTGCGCCAAATGCTTCCTATGTGCGCCAAATACCTGCACATAGTAATTTACAATTTCTTGCAATAACAACTTCAATAAAGTATTCCCTTCCTTCACCAATTCAGGGTCGCCAGGGCGGCCGTCGGCATAGCGGAGGATGAGGTCTACGGCGTTGATGTTGGTGTTTTCTCGTGCGGCGTAGTAGTGTATGTTTTGCGCTTTGTGGTAAAAGGTGTGCTTCGCTATGGCATCTCTTTGTTCGTTGATGTCGCGCGTTTTTTGTTCGTTGCTGCGTTGTAGTACTTTGTCTACAATAATGGGGTTGTGTAGTAGGGCTTCGTGTAGGGCGTGTATGTATTGATCGGCGGTTTTGTCGCCAGAGTAGATGAGGCGGCTGCCGGCATCGTCGTTAAATAGCCAGGTTAGTTTGCCGTACTCGTTAATGTTTTGTAAATAACCCAATATGGTTCCCCAAATTAAAGCACGGTTAATATTGCTTTGGTCTTCCTCCACTCGGTGCGAAGAAATTTCGGGGAGGTAGGCTGGTAAATGCCAGCGTTTGTCTAGGTGAGGGGTTACGGTGTTACCTCTTTGCGTAAGCTTGCGTATTCTAGCATTGTAGGCCTTGTAGTATTCGCCTGGTACGCCGCCCATATTGTCGCCGCTGTAAAATTTGGTGAAATGGTCAATCGTTAATCCGTAGATGGTGCGGTTGCGAGTTATTTCGTATTGCGAAAATGCTTCGTCGTCTACTAGGTCGGTGCCGTCAAAAATTTCGTTGCGGGCGGTGCCTGAGAGTTCTTTTACGCAATCGGGATGTACGCCCCACGCATTTAACTCGGTAGCATTGTTTACGGCAGGCACATACGGACGGGCTAGGTTATTTAAGGTCTGAATTTTTTCCTTGATATAAGCATCCAACTGATCATCTGCCATGCCTTGCATTTCTGCTTCTTTGCGTAAGGCACGAATGCAGTTTAAATTTAAGCCATCTTCTTTGTGCATTTCTGCCATGCACCAACCCAACACATCTTTACGGAACATTTCTTCCACCTTTTCCGAACGTTGTTCGGTCAGGTAATCTCCTTTGCGGCGTTTGCAGAAACGGTCGTATTGGCCTAGGTAAATTTGTTCGGCAATTTCTTTGGGTAGCTCATCACTTGCTATGCCCATACGCATGGTTTCCCACAGTTTTTCTTTGGTTTCTTTGGAAGCCAACACATAACATACCGTAGGGTCGCTGTCGTGATCGTGTTTGTTGATTTCTATGTTTAACTCGTTGTTTAAACTGTTGCGAGTATCTCGTAAATTCTTAAAATATTTTTCCCAATCGCCTTGCATTTCTCTAAAGGCTTTTTGCAAATCTTTAAATACCAATTCGCTTAATCTGCCTTTTACAAAACGGTTTAAATTGCTTAAATGTCTAGCCGATTTATCGACGTACTCGTTGGTAAAATCTTTAAACTGATTGTTGATTAAATTTTGGAACCATTTCTTTTTCAAAGCCAAATCCATGCGGTCGTCGGCCGTTTCTATAATGTCGTCGGTTTCGTCTAAGTCGTAGGCTTTTTTGTAGCGGTCAATGGCTTTTTCTAGTTTGTCGTTTAGTGGGGTGAGGTCGTTAATTACGCCTTCTAAAAAGGTGTCAATTTGATATAAAAAGTAGCGGGCAGTAACGGGATGCATCGCTTCAGGTTGTTTTAATAACCAAGTATTTATTTTATAATCGTCGCCACTTAATCGCTGTGGATGATCGCTGTCTTGCAACACGATTTCGTTGACCAAATAGTTTTTGGTGTTGTGGATAAATTTGCGAATGGTTTGCTCGTAATAATACAAGGATTCTTCTCGGTTGTTAATTTCATCCCGTGCGGTTGCTTTGTCCTCCAGGCGGTTTTCGTCTAAATCGCATTCGGCTTTAAACTCCTGTAGTTTCTCGTCGTTGTTTAATACGTCGTTTAATCGGCGTTGTAAAGCATCTAAAAATAATTCGGCTTTAGGACTGCTAATTTCGTTGCGTTTATCTAAAATATGAGCATCCCTAAAGGCCATTTTAAAAAACGGACGAGGGTTTTGCTGATTAGCCAAACGTCCTAAAATATCCATATACTGGTCTCTCAACTTCGGCTTATCTCTAGGAATCCCATTTTTTAAATCTCGCTCGTATTGTCTAAAATCGGATTCAAATTGCTCATCAATTTTTAGCCAATCATTCGATAAACTATCGGTTGACCATCGCAAGGAAGAATAATAAACAATGTCTTCATAAGGATACACCAAAGAGGCAACCCCTGCACCACAATAACGGCTCATCCCATGATTACCAATCATCGACAAGATTTGGTTATCTTGTTTCGAGAAGCGGTCGTTGGTCATTGGACTAAATAAATCGAGGTAAGTAGAACGGGCTA
>JAHDBT010000669.1 GCA_020630215.1 Bacteroidota bacterium | reverse complement strand
TTGAAATTTGGCCCCCAAATATCTTAGAACTAGCAATTTTCAAATAATAATCAATTACCAAAAATCAAGAATCAAACCTCCTAAATCACCATCCCACCATCCACACGCAAAGTAACGCCATTAATAAAAGCCGCATGTTTAGAAGCCAAAAACAGGTAGGCATTGGCAACATCCTTGGGAGTGCCAACCCTGCCTAAAGGAGTACGAGCAATAGCCGCATCCAAAAACTTTTGGGGAACGGTTGCAATCATACCTGTTGCAATAAAACCAGGGGCAACGGCATTAACCGTAATTCCTTTGGGACCTAATTCTCTTGCCCATACTTTGGTTAAACCAACTACCCCCGCCTTCGTAGCTACATAATTGCTTTGTCCATAATTGCCCTGCAAGCCTACAATAGAAGAGGTGTTAATAATGCGTCCAAACTTTTGTTTAATCATGTAGGGGGATATAAATTTGGTGCAATTAAATACCCCGGTTAAATTCACATCTATTACTTGTTGCCATTGTTCGGTAGTCATTTTTTGCAGACTTGCATCACGAGTAATGCCCGCATTATTTATCAAAATATCAATGCTGCCATACAATTCGTTTACTGCTTCAGTTGCAGCTTCTACTTGCTCTAAGTTGGTAATATCTACCAACATAAATTTAATGCTTTTGCCACCACTATTTATTCGGATATCATATTCCGCTTTTTTGCCTTTTTCAGCATCTAAATCCCAAATTATTACCTTCGCATACTCATTTGCAAATGCGAGGGCTGCCGCTTGGCCTATACCGCCTAGACCGCCCGTAATAATGGCTACTTTTTGAGATAAATTATAATGAATCATTTTATTTTTTTTGAAGATTTTTTGTAGAAGGTACTTTGGTATAAAGTAGAAGATAAGGTTTGAATTAAATAATACAAGAATTTTGCACTAGTAAAAAAGGTATTACTATTTCCTAAAAAACGTCAGCATAAAAACTGACAGCGCAGCGATCTGAAAGAGAGCGAAGCGAACGGTTTGATTACTGACTACTGAAAACCTACATCCCTGCAATAATCCCCTTCACTGTATAATGCGTCATCGTCATAATAGAAATCATGGGATTAACGCCACTACTTTCGGGAAATGCGCTGCCATCGGCAACATACAAGTTGGCAATGCCACGCACTTGACCTTCGGGGGTGAGGGGGTGTTTTTTTGCATTGCCTCCCATACGGCAAGTACCCATTTGGTGAGCGCAAAATAGGGCAAATTTTCCAGCCTTCCAACTCCAATATTTCATATCTTCAAAAAAATCTTTTTGTTGTTTTTGGGAGCTATCGGCTAGTAGTGTTTTAAAGTTAAAATGAGGGAACAAAATCTCTTTTGCTCCTGCGGCAAGGTGAATGCGGGTGGCTTCCTCCAGTCCTCGTAGCATGTGCATACGGTCGTAAAGGCTGAGTTGGTAATTAACAATGGCTTCGCCCTGTTTATCAACCGTAATGCGCCCGCCATTTTTATCGCGGGTTAAAACAATAAACGAACCCAATTTATCTATTTGCAGCATATTTTCCTTGTGTTGCTTGCCCGATGTCCAGGGTAAAGCCAGGGCTATCATGCCAGGATGGGTAGGAGGAGTTTCTAACTTAAAACCATAGTTGCCATCCAGCGAAGAAAAACCATCATTAAGGCTCGACATCATAGTGCCTAACCACGGTTCCATGGCATGGTCGTACTTAGCAGAAACGGCTACGGTTGGGTGAAAATACAAATGCCGTCCTAGGTGTGTGTGCTTAATGCCGCTTCGCATTAGTAGGGCAGGAGTGTGCAAGGCACTAGCGGCAATAATTACCTTTTTCGCTTTAATATATACTTGATGCTGCTGCCCATCTGCTGCCTGATAAGTTGCCTCAATACCCGTAGCAACATTGGCCTGAATATGCACTTTGTTAGCCGTCGTATTCACCAAAATCTTTGCTCCTTTATCATAAGCTCTTTGTATCCAAGTGGTTAGCGTTCCTTGCTTGTGTGCATCTTGGCAACCTAGGCCACAGTAGCCACAATGTTTGCAATTGTGTTTGCTACAGCCATTTACATTTCTAGGAATGACCTTTACCTTTTGCCCTAGTTTTTGCGAGCCATCCCAAAGGGCTTGGTTTTGGGCATTGTGGTACGACTCATCTGTATTTACATTGCCAGCCTGCATTACGGCATCCGAACTTTCTTGGTAACTTTTGGTGAGTAAGTGAGGAAGGTCGTGCTTGCTAGACCACTCTTGTAAAATGTGTGGAGGAGTGTAAAACGAACCTGCCCAATTTACCGTAGTACCTCCCCCTAAACAACTCCCTGCAAATACCGAAACACCACCATCTACAGAAGCAATTGCGCCTTGCTTTTCGTAGGTTTTGGCAATCATTTCTCCTTCTAGCTGTGTCATGCGGCTTTCCGAAATATAGGCTCCTTTTTCTAGCAGAATAACTTCCTTTCCAGCTTCGGCAAACATGCCTGCGGCAAGACCACCGCCTGCACCACTACCTACAATTACCACATCGCAAGTAAGTGTAGTCGCCTTGGTTAAGGTTAAAGGTTTAATAGGATCGGGTTGACTAGGAGGAGGATTTAAGGGACCAGGATAATTGTAGTATTTCCAAGTAGGATTTTGCCCCTTTTCATCAATATAAGAATATACCAAAAAGGTACTTAATTTACGGAGGCTGTTAAATGCTTTACGCAAAGGTCCCAAACGGCTTTTCGACCATTTGAGAAACATTTTTTCTTTTTGTTCGGCAGATAATTGGCTAATATTTTTGAAAGGACCTAACCAAGTTGCGCCTAGTAATTTACTAGATAATAAATCGAGTAATTGTAAAAACTCTTTCTGTTCTCCTTGGGTTTGAATGGCAATCATTTCCAAAACCCTATCTGCTACCTTAAAGTCGGAAGCTGCAATTGCCCAAAATTCGGCATCTTGCGTTTGTTCTTGTAGGGAGGGAACAAAGGCATCGCAAGCAATCTTTAATGCTTCATATTGTTGAGGGCTAACGTCCAATTTAGGAATGGCATTTTGGGGAGTCGATGTTATAGTACTCATAATTATCAGCAATTTTTTTGAATCCAAAGCGTAAATAAAAGCGATTGCTTAAAGATACAAATATGCTGATAATTAGGAGCTTATTTTTTATGCGGCTTATATCTTTTTATTAAAAGAAGGGTATACGAAGGCTAGATGACCGCCACCCTATGAGAAAAATGGAGCGCAGTAAATGAGCTAACCACTAAGAACTAAAAATCGCCAGCAGTAAACTGACAGCGAAGCGTTCTGACCACTGACAGAGAGCGAAGCGAACGATCTGAC
>JAHDBT010000064.1:19255-20678 GCA_020630215.1 Bacteroidota bacterium | reverse complement strand
GATGCGGATGCTATGCAAAGTACAATGCAACAATTAGTATCAGCTAAAATTACCAATGGCAATAGCAGTACTGCTACAGGAGGAGATCCTAGCACGGCTTCTGGAGAGGACTGTTTTGAAATTGTATTTCCTGTTAGCGTACAATATCCTGATGGAACAAGCAGCAATTATAATAATGAAGACGAACTTTTTACCGCATTAGAAAACTGGTACGAAACCTATGAGGATGGAACTACAGAACCAGCAATTGTTTATCCAATTAACTTGCTTAATGCAGATGGCACAACAACCGCTATTAATACCGAAGACGAACTAGATGCAGCAATAGAAGCCTGTTTTGGAGACGATTGGGACGACGACGGTGGAGATAGTGATGACGACGACGATGGAGATAGTGATAACGACGACGGTGGAGATAGTGATGACGATGACGACGACGACGAACACGAAGGATGCGATTTCGACGAAATTTGTTTTGAAATTGTATTTCCAATTAGTGCAACAGATGTAGATGGGAATACGGTTACCGCAAATAATGAAGAGGAATTAGAAACTATTTTTGAAACATATGAAGATGCCGAAGAAGAGTTAGCACTTCAGTTTCCTATTGATGTTGTTTTAGAAAATGGTACAACACAACGTGTTAGCAATGAAACGGAGTTAGATGATTTAATTGAAATGTGCGAAGCCGAATATGGTGATAGTGATGATGAGTATGGCGACAGTGATGACGAATGGGACGACGAAGACGATTTTGATTTAGAAGACTGCTTAACCGTTAATTTCCCTGTACAAATATTAATGCCTGATGGTACAACTGTAGATGTACATAGCATTGAGGAATATGAAATGCTAGAGGATGTTTATGAAATGGACAATCCAAATTCGGACTTAGAACCAGCCGTTGTTTACCCAATTAATGTAACTTTAACAAGTGATGGCAGTACCGTAAGTGTAAGTTCTGAAGCAGAATTTGATAGTTTAATAGATGCTTGTGAAGGCTAATCCTAAATAGAAAAAGTAATTTGCTAATTTCAAATAAACAAAACGGTGTCACTTTAATTAGTGGTGCCGTTTTTGTTTTTAAAAATACGATTCGTCAATTAAAACTCGTAGCATTTTCCTACCCAAAACGAGTAGAGGAGCAGCATAATTAATTTCTCGGTAAATAATCGTATATTGTACTATTGCTAACTTATTATCTCCCCAAACCATGCAAAAACAATCCATACAGTGGCGAAAATATTTCCTAGAATTTCTCTCTATTTTTATAGGTGTTACCCTTGCCTTCTCTTTAAACAAATGGAATGAAAACAGACGAGATACTAAAGCGGAAACAAAAATATTAGCAGAAATAAGAAATGGGTTAAAAACAGATTTGCAAGATATTAAAGGCAATAAAAAAGGACATGAAAAAGGAATA
>JAHDBT010000064.1:0-19155 GCA_020630215.1 Bacteroidota bacterium | reverse complement strand
ATTCGACAACCGCTTACCCTTTCTAAAACAGATAAAAATAAATTATTGAGTTACCTCATTCGGATTGAAGCAAATAGAAAGTTTATGAAAAAAAACTATGACTTGGTTGAAGTAAAAATTAAGGAATTGTTAAAACTTATTAAAAAGGAACTAGATGATTAGCCAAATCTATTGTTAACAACACAACATATACTCAGATGCGTTTGGTTTTCCGATTTTTACTAAATGGCTAAACTGCTAGAATTGTTAAATTGTTTTTCCTGCTGACGATTTCAAATTCCTGTCCATTAACAATTAATCATTAATACAATTATTCCTATTAAATTTGTGTTAAATCACTTTGCTTATTAAGCAAAAGAAAGCCAAAAACCACTTGTATTTGAGTATACATCCTAAAACCACCATCCATTTTTATTAACGAACACTTAACAACATGAAAAATCATTTACTTCCTATTTTAATGCTAGTAGCAATCGCAAGCCTGTTAGTAACAGCGTGTAAAAATCTTCCCCGAAAAACCGTACAAGAAAAAACAGGTAGCGAAACAGCAGCACCTGATTTGGTAAAAGAGGTGATGGCTAAAAATGCTGCCTACATTTTAAATCACCCTAAAATCTCCTCTTTGTCTATAGGTGTTTACACAGAAGGGAAAGCTCATACAGGGCATTATGGCGAGTTAGACAAGGGCAAAAACAATCCGCCTACCGATGCTACGATTTATGAAATTGCTTCGGTGAGTAAAACCTTTGCCGGCACCCTAGTTGCCCAAGCTGTGTTAGATGGAAAAATAGATTTGGAAGCTGATTTTAGAGATTATTTAAAAGAAGATTATCCTAATTTGGCGTACAAAGGTTCGCCCATAAAAATTAAACATCTACTAACCCATACCAGCAGTTTACCAAGCGATTTACCATTAGCAGTAGGTGATTTAAAAGGAGAAATAACCAACAATACGGCCCTTGAAATAAACAAATTACTTATTAATTATAGCAAGGAGCAATTCTTAAAAGATTTAAAATCGGTAGAACTAGACACCTTACCTGGTACTAGGTATAACTACTGTAATGTTGGCCCTGATTTACTAGCGTATATTTTAGAAGGAATTTATGAACTATCTTTTGAGGAAATTTTAGATAAGCATATTTGGCAAAAAGCAGGCATGACCAAAACTAAAATTAACTTGAGCGCAGCAGAAAGAAAAAATGTAGCACCAGGCTATATGAACTTTGATAAAACACCTATTCCTGCACCTACCGAACGAGCAAGTCTTTGGGGAGCTGATGGCGGTTTGCATTCTAATCCCGAAGATTTATTAAAATATGCAATGCTTCACCTAGATAAAAACAATGCCACAACCGTTGAGTCGCATCGGGTACTTTATGAGGCGGATATTAGACAACTAGGTTATTTTTGGCAGATACGACAAAACGAAAATGATGGCACCTTTTATTTTCATCATGGTGGTGCTTTTGGAATGCAGAATTGGTTGTATGTTTATCCTAAATACGATATGGCGATTTCTGTAATGACTAATATTAGTGGCCCTAGCACCTCTACTGCTTTATCGGAACTAACAGGCGGCTTGCTAGACGATTTAAAACCTTTTGGCAAAAAATCTATTTACAGAGCTATTAGAGATAAAGCTTACACAGATGTAGACGCAGGCATTGAGTATTATAAATACCTAAAAGATTTATACCCCAATGGCTATACTTTTAACAACGAATACGAATTAAATCAATTAGGCTACCAATTATTAGGGCAAAAAAGAAATGCCGATGCTATTAAGGTTTTTCAATTACTTGTAGCCGAATTTCCCGAAGCCGCCAATCCTTACGATAGCTTGGGCGAAGCGTATTACGAAAATGGCGATTACGAATTGTCGATTAAAAACTACCAAAAATCTATCGAATTAAATCCAGAAAACACCCATGCTATGGATATGATTAAGAAAATGAAAAAATGATAGGATTAAAAAGACATACGGTAAAATTAATGCCTCACCAAGCAGTTTGGGAAGCGTTTTTTTTAGCCACCAAAAAAGAATTAACTCCATTAATTGGAACCTATGTGCTAGATATTCAGCACATAGGTTCTACTGCTATTAAACATATTGTAGCCAAACCAATTATTGATATTGGCATTGCGGTTGCCGATTTAAAGCTTATCAATAACATTATTCCAATACTAGAAATTAAGCAGTATAAATACAAGGGAGACAGTGGCGCAGATGGTGGTCATTTATTGGTTAAAGATGCAGCTCCAGAAATTAGAACACACCACATTCATGTAATTGATATTAAAGACGAACAATGGCACAATTACTTGTTTTTTAGAGATACCTTAAATGCAAATCCTAAACTAGCACTAGCATATGAGCAAGTAAAAAAGCAATTGGCTCAACAATATCCTAATAACCGATTGGCTTATACCAATGGAAAACATGATTTTATACGGAGTGTGTTATCATCAAAAAAATAAAAAAGGCTGCCAGATAAATTATATCGAGCAGCCTTGGTTTTTCTACAATAAAGATTAAGACATAGGGGTTTATATTTTAACGAGTTTTTATAAGCCAACTTGACAGACTACTTATCGAACTACGCTAATTTTGCGGCTAATGGTTCCAGCATTTGTTTTAATAGCTACTAAGTAAATGCCTGCTGGTAAATCGTTGATAGGCAACTCTATAGTAGGCGTATTTAGGTTAACTTGTTTTGCTAGTACCAATGCTCCTAATGTGTTTAAAATACTTACTTGCTGTACGGTTTGTTTTTCCTCTTCGGCTACTTGCACATACAAGGTATTGTTGATGCTATTGGTAAAAGGGTTAGGATATACCGCTACATTTGTTGCTTCCGTTTGTGCAAAAGGATTGTTTATACTATTTACAAAACTTACTGATTTCTCTACCTCTAGGGTTTCATACACTTCGCCATATTCATTTAAAATTCTTATATTTCGGATGCTCAATTCAATGTTTGCGGCTGCTTGTTTTCCTTCTATTAAATCGGCGGTTACAATGCTTACTTTGCCTAATGTCTGCAAGCCGAAAACAGATGTACCTAGGGGAGCAGTTCGAGAAAGCGCAATATCAAAACGCCCATCTCCTAAGTTTTTACCTAAAGATATAGGGGTATTGTCCTCGCCTATTGTTAAAACAGTATTATCATAAAATTCTACTTGTGTAGTGCCATTATCAACTATATTATGTTCGAGGCTAAATGCAATACCGTAGGCTCCATTCACTTCCGACGTTCCTGTTCCTCCAATACCAAATTCCACTTGTACGGTATCTCCGATTTCCACTTCTGCTGGGGTAATATTCATCCAAACATCAATGCCTACTCCTAAGAATGGTACTACTAGCTCATCTTCTATTTCATATGTTTCACTGTAATTAGCATCAATTGCCTGTATATCATCCGCAGCAATAAGCCCGTCGCCATCACAATCTATATACTGATAATCAATACCATATAATGCTTGCCCCCATGCCTCTATGGGGTCAAATCCTTGCCAATTAGTATTCACCTCATCTCTAGCAGTACCTGTTGCCCCATAAGTAATTCCAATAGGCAATACATCCCACACATTCACCTCTCCGTTACGGTCGGTATCGCCTGGCCATATACATTGGGTACAGGTTAGGTTTATTTCGGCACGCAAAATAACTAGGGCATTATTACTATAGCCTTCCCCTACTTGTACTCTGTAAATAAACGAATCTTCAAAAACAGTTACCCCAAAATCGCTATTAGGAGTAAATATAATTTCATCGCTTATAGGGTCTCTACCAATATCTCCGTACATGGGATTTTCTAGTATTTGCACCTGACTAAACGTAACATCGTCTATGTCATCGTTACTCAGTACATCAATTACAGATGGTGACGAATGATCAATATAAAAAAGATCGTCTGTAGCTGTTGATTGTGCTAATAATAAATTGGTACTTGCTAAAAATAGCAATAACACCAAATGCTTAATAAAATGTATTGAATAGGTCATATCCGTTTATTTTGTCCTTCTGGTTTTAGATCCTTTGCTAGAAAAAAATCACCTCTATTTAGTATAGAACGTATAAATAGATTAATAAGTTTTCTATAAGGCACGTTATTACAAATATAACCCCAAAATGCGCTCAAAAAAAGCACAATTAAACAAATTTTCCGAACTTAGATTAATACAATTATGCAAACAAAACAGCACACATACAACCTAACATACTGTTAAATAGCGAGATACGTTATGTTAATATTGCACTTTGAAGACAAAAAAACAAAATTTCCGAAAAAAAAACTGGTTTATTAGCTTGGTTTTTGCTGTAGAATTCCTATATTTCGACCTGTTTATCCAATAAGGAAAAGTACTTGACACTTTACAACGGTGTAGCAAAGCAGAACCATCTATATACCAAATACCCACTACTATCTACCAAAAAAGTGTCAACCGCTTAGATAAACAGGTCTATATTTCCTAACTAATCCTCTATTTAGAAGACGAGTATAAGGGGGCATACCTAGTAATTTGGTAAAAAGGACGCTCTTTTTGCTAGGAAACGGTTGTTACTCCAATTACCATGTAAACGATTTAAATTAAGTCACTATGCTGCATAGCAAACTAATAGATACCTTACGTTGCTTCTCTAATCAGCAAATACGTTCTTTGGGCGATGCTGCCCATTCTCCTTTTTTTAATAAAAAGGCAGAAGTAATTAGTTTGTACGATTTCTTATTGTCTTTTGCCCCTACCTTTGATCATCCTACCATCACCAAAGCAAATGCGTTTAAACATATCTACGGTTCGCAAAAATATGATGAAAAAAAGATAGGTTATATTATGAGTGATTTAAACAAACTCATCGACGATTTTTTAGCACACGATAGTTTGCGTAACCGCCCCATGGATAAATACTTGGCCTTATTGGATATTTACAATGATTGGGAACAAGAAAAAGCATTTAGGAAGGTGTTAAAAATGGCTAACCAATTTCAGGAAAAAGAAGCCAAAAAGGACAATGATTATTACCTAAATAAATTTAAAATATTTAGGCTACAAACCCATACACAGCTCAAACAAAAAGCCCATGCAAAACAAGATGCTTTTCAAAAATCGTTAGATAATTTAGACCTTTATTATATTGCTACAAAATTAGAATGGAGTTGTGCTATTAAAAGCCGAAAAACCATTTTAAATACCAATTATGACTTAAAGCTTTTTGAAGAAATTAGCCAATACCTAGCAGAAAATCCACAGTACGAAATAGCACATCCTGTTATTAATATTTACCGCACTGTTTTACAATGCTACGAAGAAGAAAACAACGAAGAACACTTTATTAAACTACAAAACCTGCTCCAAAAACACAATCATCAATTTACAAAAGCGAAAGCCAAAGACATGTACCTTCATGCCTTAAATTATTGCGTAAAAAAAATGAACAGTGGATACGATACTTACGCACAAAAATATTTTGAGTTGTATGTTTCCTTACTAGAAAACAAAGTGATGTACGATGGTCCTTATTTGCCACAATCGGCTTATATGAATATTATGAAAGCAGGTATTAGACATGGAAAATTAGACTGGACAGAAGACTTTATTAAAGAGTATAAATCGGATTTAGCTCCTAAAATTAGATTAAACGCTTACAACTACAATTTAGCCTACCTTAATTACCAACAAAAAGATTACGATAAAGCACAACGTTTACTCATGCAAATTGATTATTCGGATATTTGGTACAGCGTTAATACCCGTTTATTACTCCTACAAATTTATTACGAAACGGATGAAGTAGATATATTTTTTTCCCATGCCGAAGCTTTTAAAATGTACTTAAAACGCAATAAGCTCATTTCGGAAGATAAGCGTAAACGACACCAAAATTTTATTAAGTTTACCCTGCGCCTAGCCAAAATTATTAAAGGCAATAATAAAGCATTAGACAAGCTAACCCTGCAACTTGAACAAACGCCTGATATGGCAAATGCCAGTTGGTTAAAAAACAAAATAAATGAAAAACGAAGATAGGTGAATGAGAAAAAATAAACTCTACCACTTTGATTATTCTTTTTTCCAATTTGGCCTTGCAAATACTCGTTATTGCTGCGTTTTGCGCCTTGACTTAAAAAAAACAATCGCACACTTTGGTGGAGTTTATTTTTTTCATTTCGCTAGAAGAAAGGTGTAAAAAGGAAGTTTGGTGTTTAACAAAGCCCAAATTTGCCACATTAAGATAAAAAAACACCTAATTCTTGTTCCTTTTGCATGGTTTGCCGTAGCTTTACAAAAAATAGTATTAGCTAATGATTCCGAATTGGTAAAACTCGCTGGTAATCTAAAAATTACCTCTCCTAAAATACTTACAACAATAATTAGCTAAAACCATTAAAGCTACTTATAACAAAAACAAGTGCATTCTAAATATCTTACTGTCAATGTACAGACAGTAAAAATTGTATAAATTAGTTTTCTTTGCTAAGTTTGAATGACTTAATTTAAATGAGTTAAAAGCCATTTGGTATTTCCTTAACCCATTATCAATACATCATAACTTCATCAAAAAATGATTATAAAAGACGCTGCGGCATCCGTAATACTAAGTATGAATGCCTACCTTAACAATTTGAGCGACGACGAGTATACCCGTCCACTCGAAATTTTTTCAGGTTCTTCTATTGGGCAACATACCCGTCATGTAGTAGAGTTTTTTCAGTGTTTAGTTGCTCAATCAGCAACAGGTGTAATAAACTACGATAAACGAGTACGCAACCATTTAATTGAAACAAGTACTGCCCATACTATACAAATAAACCAAGCATTAATTGCAAATATAACACAAGCAGACCTAAGCAAAATTTTAGATTTAGCAGTAGATTACAGCACCTGCGAAGATGCAACCTGCAATGTGCCTACTAATTTTGAAAGAGAATTAGTGTACACCGTAGAACATGCCATACACCATTTAGCGATGGTAAAAATTGGTTTAAAAATCGCTTTTCCTCATGTAGTACTACCCGATGGATTTGGCGTAGCACCCTCTACCATTAAACACCAAAAACAACAATATGTGCACCGTTAGTTATCTGCCTTTAGGTAAACAGCAATTTATACTTACCTCTAACCGAGACGAAGCAAGTGTGCGGGCTGCTATTGCACCACATATACTAGCTGGCAAACAATCGCAACTGCTTTTTCCGAAAGACCCCCTAGCAGGCGGCACCTGGATATGTGCTAGTAACGACAACCGAATGCTATGCTTGCTTAATGGTGCATTTGTATACCACAACCGCCAAACGCCTTACCGAAAAAGCAGGGGATTAGTGGTACTCGATTTTTTTAATGAATACACAAACGCCCAAGCATTTTTAAACCATTACCCCCTAAATAATATTGAACCCTTTACCCTAGTAATTTACGATAATGACAACTTGTACGAATTAAAATGGGATGGCGAACAAAAACATATTCGACCACTAGATGCCAACAAAGCATATATATGGTCGTCGGCAACTTTGTATACCGCCGAAATAAAAAATAAACGGGAACAATGGTTTACTAATTGGTTGCAAGCCTATCCTAACAAGCAATACACCGCCCAGGACATTGTGCATTTTCACCGTACAGGTGGCGAGGGCGACCCACAAAACGATTTGGTAATGAACCGCTGCGATATTGTGCAAACGGTAAGTATTACCAATATTGTAAAAACTCCTACACAGTTTAACATGACTTACTACGATTTAACCAATGGTGAAACCAATAAACAACATATCAAAATCGAACAAAGCAGCATCGCTAATACCGATACCGACTTGGTGGCAACAACTTAAAACCCATCCTTTTTTTATTAAACTGTTAAGTTGGGAATATTGGCCTTTACATTTAATTTATTTGCCAATATACTGTTATGCCATTTACTTAGCCATCAAAGCACGTTCGCTTTTCTTTTTTGCAGCCGCCAATCCTAATATTGATATGGGAGGTTTGTTCAACGAACGAAAATCGGATGTGTATAAACAAATGCCTGCCTATTTGTATCCTAAAACGTTGCTAGTAACTCCCAACAAAACCAGCCTAGCCGATATGGAAGCCTGGATACTTAAATCCCAACTCAGCTATCCGCTAATTTGTAAACCCGATATGGGCGAACGTGGGCTCATGGTAGCCAAAGTAAATAACAAAACCGAGTTACAAGTTTATTTTGTAAAAAGTAACTTCCCTTTTTTATTGCAAGAGTTTGTGCCTTTTGAGGAAGAAATTGGCGTACTGCATTACCGTTTCCCTAATGAAAAAAAAGGACACATTACCTCCTTTACGCTAAAAGAATTTTTAAGTGTTACAGGCAATGGCAAGGATACAGTAGCCCAGTTAATGGCCGCCTATCCTCGTGCAAAATTACAAATAGACCGCCTAACAGCAGAACAACCTAATACCCTAAAAAAAGTACTTGCCCAAGGCGAAAAACTGCTGCTCGAACCCATAGGAAACCATTGCCGAGGCACTGCCTTTTTAAATGGCAGCCAACATATTGATGCCGAACTCCTTGCTGCTTTTGATAAAATTAGCAAAGAATTAAACGGCATTTACTTTGGTCGTTATGATATTAGATGTAAAAGTATTGAATCGTTAAAACAAGGGAAGGATTTTAAAATACTAGAAATTAATGGCGTTAAAGCCGAACCTACACACATTTATCACCCTGGTGCATCGCTACTAGCAGCCTACAAGGTGTTATTTAAACAATGGCGAATTATTTACGATTTAAGTATGACCAATAAAAAAGCAGGAGCTACTTTTCCCTCTTTTACAGAAGGCTGGAAACAAGTAAAGGCGCACTTTGCCCATAGAAAAGAGATGTAGGTTGAGCGATTAAGTTGCTCCCATGCTTGAATATCCTAATTAGGTTTTCCTTCTAGCATTTTAAATTGTTCCAAAAAGGAATTGCTACATCCCTACTTTTCCAGTATATTGCTGCTATTATTCATTACCAAACAAATCAAATTTTAAAATGGGATTTCTAATTAAAGCCGTACTTGTTTTTTTAGCCTTAAATTTCTTATTCCGCAGCATCCTAAAAAAAATCATTCCACCCAATCCCTTAGAGCAGCACCGACCAACAGGTTTTAAGGGAGGCGAATATATTGATTATGAGGAAGTAGATAAGGATAAAGACTAAGTATTGTTTTTTTGATTTTGTAGTGACGCAAGATTTTGCGTCGCTACAAAATTTCAAAATAAACGACTAGTTATCAGCATATTAAGCAACCGCAATTCAACTAAAACAACTAGTGCCTTAACACCATTTGTTTCAAGGTTTCTACCCAAAGCGGATGTGAGTTAAGGCTTTCTACTAGCTGCACTTTTTCGCCACCAAATTTTTCAAAATCTTCTTGGTATTCTACGGCAATTTCAAAAATAGTTTCTAGGCAATCGGCAACAAAGGCGGGGCAAAATACCAGTACTCGCTTTTTACCTTGCTGTGCCAATCGCTCCAAAGTTTCTACAGTGTAGGGTTCCATCCACGGGTCTTTTCCTAGGCGTGATTGGTAGGTGATACTGTAGTATTCTTCGGGGATATTTAATTTTTTGGCGAGTGCTTTGGCAGTTCCTACACATTGTGCGCCATAGCAAAATTGGTTTTTATCGCTAAAATGATGGCAGCAATCAGGGGTTTTTAGGCAATGATTACAATCGTCGGCTTTGCGTAAATGACGCAAGGGTACGCCATGAAAACTAAACAATACGTGGTCGTAATCCTGATAAGGATATTGTTTACCAATTTCGGCAAAAGCATTAATAAAATGCGGATCGTCGTGATAGCCATGAATAAAGTTAATGGGCGGAATACTTTGCCAAGACCCCACAATTTCCATCACCTTTTGGTGCGCCGAACCCGTACTTGCCGAAGCATATTGCGGAAACAAAGGCAACACAATATAACGGTTTACTCGCTTACGACGCAATAAAGTCAACGCCCTTTCAATGCTAGGCGATTGATAACGCATGGCCAACTCCACATGATACTCGGTTTGCCCATTGTTAGCACTGTACTCCCTTAAAGCCGCTTGTACCTTATCGGTTAATTCTTCACTGATGTACTTTAGGGGCGAGCCTTTTACAGGGTCCCAAATTTCTTTATACGACTTAGCAGACTCCTTAGAACGGAAGGGCGTAATTGCGCCACGTACGAGGGCTTGTCGGGCAGGCCAAGGCACGTCAACGACCCGTCCATCGGTTAAAAACTCGTTTAAGTATCTGCGTACGTCGGGTACTTGAGGGCTGTCGGGGGTTCCTAGGTTAATGAGTAATACTCCTACTTTATTTTTCATAAATGCGAACTGAATGGTTGAATTGTTGAATGGCTTTATTGTTGAATTGTTAAATGGCTTTATTGTTGTATGATTTTACTGTTAAACGCTTTCATAAAACAATTGCTTTTTCTATCAAATAACAATCCTTTTTGCTAGTTGTTCATGCGTTGCGAAGGTAGGGGGTTTTTTGTGGAAAAAAAATTTGGGACAGAGATTTTTATCAAACATTTGTAGCTTGATTCAATGCTATTCTCCTACAACAATGCTCAAAATTCAGCAAAAAAAGTAAAATTAAAATTTGCCTCGAAACTTATCATACTATATCTTTGTTTAAATTAGGTACATTAGTTTATAAAATACATTTCGATGAACAATATCGCTTTAAGAAAATACATACAAATGTTTGAGCTTTTAGATCTAGAAACAAAGCTTGAGTTATTGGCTAAACTTACTGATAATATTAATAGGACTTTTAAGAAACCTAAAAGAGATAAAACTGAATTACTTGACTCATTATGTGGCTCGTGGGATGACATAGATGATGCTATAATAGATGAAATTTACAATTCTAGAACCACTTCCAATAGAGAAATAGAACTTGACTAATAATATGAAAAAATACCTTATTGACACTGATATTTGCATCTTTTTGTTAAAGGATAAATATGACTTAAAAGCAAAGGTAAAAACCGTAGGCATTGAAAACTGTTTCATTTCCGATATAACAATTGCAGAATTAACATTTGGAGCATTTAAGAGTACCAACTATCAAAAACATATTGCAGAAGTTGATACCTTTTCTTCCTTGAAATAGTATAAACAAAGGATACGCCTTAGCTTGGTCTAAAAAAAAATATTTCAAAAATAAACATGCTCAACAACGGCTCCCAAATAAGAACTCTTTTCTCCAGAAACCACGACACTGTTTTTGCTAAACTCGGCGTTTTCCTAGCTGGCCCTACTCCTCCCGATGGTGAAATGCAAACAGGTTGGCGAAGAAAAATTGTGGACGAATTACGTGCCGATGAACAATTAAACCCTAGCATGATTGTGGTTTCGCCAGAACCCGAAACAGGCTATTGGTCGGAAATAGACAACCCCCATCCTAAGAATGAACTCGAAGTTGTACGGGACAAACAGATGCCCTGGGAAATTCAATACCTAAACCTATGCGACATTACCGCCTTTTGGCTCCCCACCTACTGGAATAAAGAAAGCTCCGAAAATTTTGCCCCCAATATTGGCCCGACTAGCAGGTGGGAATTTGGCTTTTTCTTTCAAGAGTATTTAAAAAATCCACAAAAAAGACATTTTGTTATTGGCAGTCCCGAAGATGCCGATAGTGTAAAATGGGCAAAAAAAATAACCGATATGTACGGCATTAAATGGCACTTCCTAAAAAAAGAAGACAAACATTTACTAGTAGCTCCCTCCTTTATTGAAGAAATTAAACAAACGCTTATAGCTAATAAGTGGGCCTATTAAAAACACCTTTCCATTCTTACGCATAGTCGAAATGCCCAAAAGAAAACGACCAAGTTATCAACTATCTCTCCTGTACATTGTGGCTAGATAAATCCATTTGATTATATTTGTTGAAACTGTTTTTTCATGGTGCATTTTTCTGTAGTGATACCCGTTTATAATGCTGCGGCTACCTTAGCCGAATTGGTAGCACGTACTGAGGAGGTATTGGCGACAACTCAAAAAAAATACGAAATAATATTAGTAGATGATGGCAGTAAAGACAATAGCTGGTTGCTAATTCAGTCGTTAAAAAAACGGTATCCTGATAGGGTAAAAGGTGTTCAGTTATTAAAAAATTTTGGGCAACACAATGCTACCTTTTGTGGTATAGTGCAAGCCGTTGGTCAGCTCCTTATTACCATCGACGACGACTTAGAGTATGCTCCCGAAGATATACTCCTACTCCTAAAAACTCATGAAGTAACCAAGAAGGATTTAATTTACGGACTGCCTCACAAAACTAATTACTCTCTTATTCGTAAAACCTTAACCAATGCCTTTAGATTAGTGCAACGTACCGAAAGCAAACAAAGTGGCAAGGGGTCGAGTTTTAGGTTAATGAGTCAGGCTTTACATCAGAACATTCGCCAAAACGTACATGCTTTTGTATTTATTGATGAGATATGTTTGTGGCATACCAACCAAATTGGCTATGTTTCCGTTTCGCATCAAACTAGTAAAAAAGGGAAATCGGGCTATAGTGTAGCGCAGTTATTGGGACTTAGTTTTAACCTCATTTTTTTCTCCTCCAATCGCCCCCTCCACCTAATGCGAAGCGTGGGTTTCACCGCTTCGCTATTTAGTTTTTTAATCGGACTTAAATTTATTTATAGCAGAATTACCAACGATGTACCATTAGGATATACGTCCTTAATTGTAGCCATTTTATTTTCAACTGGGTTGATTTTATTTTGTCTCGGCATTGTAGGCGAATACTTAAACAGGGTATACCAAGCACAAAACAAAGTTCCTTTATACAGTATTAGGGAAATTATTTAATGATGGGAAATTAAAAACCTGTTCCTACCCTGGCTACTGGCTACTGGCTACTGGCTACTAAAAAACAAAAAGCATGTTAATCATCAAAAAATACGGTATACAATTACATCGCCTTGCCCAATCAGATATTGAGTTGGTGAGGCAATGGCGCAACGATCCAGAAGTGCAGCAGTATATGTTGTTTAGGGAAGAAATAAGTCCATCCATGCAACAAAAATGGTTCAACAGCATTAACAATTCCCTCAATTATTATTTCGTAATTGTCTATAAAAATAAAAAAATAGGATTGATTAATTGCAAAAACACCGATATGGAAAAACGCACCGCAGAAGGCGGCATCTTTATATGGGAAAAACAATACCGACATACCTACGTGCCTACCCTCGCCTCCTTATGTTTACTAGAATTCACCTTTGAACTCACCCAATTTGGACGTAGCTCCTACATACATACTTTACGAGAAAATAAACGAGCTATACAATACAACAAAATGCTAGGATACGAACTTTGCCCAGGAGAAGCCAACAAAACTAATCAACGCTATGAGTTAAGTAAGGAAAAGTTTTTACAAATAGCCCCTCGCCTAAAACGAGCCGCCCACATTATTTCTAAAGATGATTCGGAAATGGAATTGATAGGAAAAAAAAGTAAGCTCAATGTAGCGGAAATTAATGCGCTGCTGGAAGAGTAGCTAGTGGTATGAATGACCAATTATCAAATCACAATCTTCAAATAATAATCAATCACCAAATTTTAAATTTCCAGCTTCCCTAGCGGCAGCATATAAATCAAATATCAAAATTCAAGAATCAAATATCAAAACTCCTCCCGTCAGCATAAAAATCAAATACCAAAATTCAAATATCAAATATCAAAAATCCAATCGTCAGCATATAAAAAATTCTAAATTCTAAATCTTCAATTCTAAATTCTCAATACCCCCCTTCTCTCTTCCTACAATTTTTCCCCACAGTATTTACAAAAAACAGCATCATGGTCATGTCCTTGTTCTGTGCAATTGGAGCAAGCAAAATTGGTTACGTCATCATCACTTTTCGTGTTAGCTTGCACCAATTCGGCAGAAACAATACCCGTAGGCACAGCAATAATTCCGTAGCCCATTATCATTAAAATAGCTGCTAAAAACTGACCAAAGTTGGTGATCGGTGCTATATCACCATACCCTACCGTAGTAATGGTTACAATTGCCCAATACATACTACGTGGAATACTCGAAAAACTCTCGTTATAAGATCCTTCTACTAAATACATAATAGAACCAATAATGGTAACCGAAGTAAGTACAGCAATTAAAAATACAGTAATTTTTGCTCTGCTAGCTTTTAGCGCAGCAATAAGCACTTCCGATTCTCCTAAAAAGCGTCCTAACTTAAAAATTCGGAACACTCGCATTAAGCGTAAGGCACGAATGGTAAGTAGGTATTGCGTATGTGCATTTACAAAGAAAAATCCTAAATAACTAGGTACAATAGAAAGCAAATCAATGATGCCATAAAAACTAGTGGCATATTTCCACGGACTTTTCACTACCCATAAACGCATTAAATACTCAAGGGTAAAAAGTAGGGTGAGTATCCATTCTAGCGGATAAAAAATATGCGAATACTGTTGTTCCCAATCTTCCACCGTTTCAAACATAACTGCCAATACACTGATAATAATTAGGAGGAGCAAACTAACATCGAATAGTTTGCCTAATGGGGTATCTGCTTCAAAAATAATTTCGTATATCCGTTCTCTAATATTGGAAGGCTCTCTACCTTTCATGAAATGGGAAATAAGTGAAATAAAAGTCAAAATTAAACAAAAAGTAGGCTATTTTTGCAAAAATGATCAATAAGCATTCCAAGCATGCACAAGTGGCATTAATACAGTTTAGGCTACAAAAAGCCAAATCCGACTTACGAGCTGCCCAATTACTGCATCAACATCAATTGCCTAATGCAGCCTTAAATCGTTGCTATTATGCCTTGTTTCATGCAGCCAAAGCAGTTTTGGTTCTGCATAATAAAAATGTGCGTAAACACCACAAGGTAATTAACCGATTTATTTTGCTTTACCTTAATACTAACACTTTTAACGCCAAATTCATTCCCATTATTAAAGAAGCCGAAAAAGCACGTACCAGCAGCGACTACCAAGATTTTTTCGACCCCAGCATTATTAACCTTAACGAACGCCTACAGCAATGTGAAGCGTTTGTAAAACTTATTGAACAACATATTGCTATCAATATAAACAATTGTTAAGTTTACATCTCACATCCCCTTCCATATTTCTACAAAATAAAGTTCTGCATCAATTTGCACAAAATTCAGATCGCTTTCCCTTATAATCTACAAGTTTTATTACCTTTACGGCAATAGCTCTCCCTCAAACCTTTTTCGCCATTTCAAACCCTACATTAACTATCGCAACCAATCATCATAACGCTTTCACCCCCAATAATATATGTGGCAACTACTCGCTAAATTTATCATAAAAAACAGATTACCATTAGTTATTCTACTAGGACTAAGCACCATTGTAATGGCCTTTTTTGCCAAAGATGCTCGGCTCGATTACAATTTTGCCAAAATTATTCCGAAAGACAATCCCATTTACCAAGAGTACCTCCAATTTAGGAAACAGTTTGGCGACGATGATAATCGCCTCATGATTGGCTGGCAAAGCAAAGATATGTTTCAGCAAAACGTATTGAACGATGGTTTTGAAATGGGCAACACCATTAAAAAAGTAGATGGCGTAGAAGGCGTGTTATCTTTAATGCATGCCTTTAAAATTGGAAAAGATACCACCAAAAAAAGTTTTGTTATTCAGCCTGCAATGGATGCGATAGCTACTAGCCAACAAGCCGCCGATAGCATTAAAGCCCAACTACATGGTTTGCCTTTTTACGAGGGATTGCTCTACAACAAAAAAAACGATGTTTACCTAATGGCCGTTTCCATTAATCCTGAGTGGCTCGACTCTAAACGACGGGTAGAAGTGGTAAATAACATCCTTAAAAACACCAATAACTTTGGGCAGCGGCACAACATCGAAATGCATTACTCTGGCTTGCCCTACCTCCGTACTTTTAGAACTACCGAGTTAGTAGGCGAATTACGTATGTTTTTGGCCTTGTCGGTTATTATGGCTTTTGTAATTTTATTGTTGTTGTTTAGAGCGCCCTATATTTTATTGTTTCCTGCTAGTATTGTAACGGTTGGCTTATTGTGGTTTTTAGGATTAGTGGTACTATTTGGTTTTAAAATGACCATCTTAACCGCCCTTATTCCGCCGCTAATTGTGGTAATTAGTGTGCCCAATTGCGTGTATATGATAAACCGCTACCACGCCGAAATGCGAGCGCATGGCGATAAAGAAAAAGCATTGGCCATAACCGTAGAACGCATTGGCTTAGTGGTTTTCTTTGCCAATTTAACAACCGCTATTGGCTTTTCGGTATTTGCGTTTATGCGCAGTAGTTTACTCCACGAATTTGGTTTGGTTTCGGGATTAAGCATTGCCATGTTATTTGTGGCTTCTATTATTTTAGTGCCCGCTATTTTAAGTTGGCTGCCTGCTCCCAAGGAAAAACACATGGCGCATTTAGATGTCTCGATGTTTAAAGGAGTAGTTGGTTTCTTTAAAAATATTGTTACCAACCACAGCAAAGTAGTACAAGGACTCGCCGCTTTATTGTTGTTTGTGGCCATTTTTGGCGTAATACAATTGCAAGTGCGAGGTTATATTTTTGATGATGTGAGCGAAGGTTCGCAAGAATACAAAGACCTTAAATTTTTTGAAAAACATTTAAACGGTGTACTGCCTTTTGATATACTGGTAGATACCAAAAAGAAAAAAGGAGCTACTCAAAATAAAACCCTTAGACGCTTAAACGAAGTACAGGATATTTTTGCTAAAGACCCGCTTTTTTCTCGCGCTATTTCTATTGCCGAAGGATTAAAATTTATTAACCAAGGCTTTTATGGCGGCAAAGCCAAATACTACGATTTACCTAGCAGCAGAGATAAAGCTTTTATCTACAAATACCTCAAAAACATGGAAGGCAAAGGCGGCAGCAACGACCTCCTAAACGCCTTTACCGACAGCACGCAGCAAGTAGCCCGCATCAGCGTACAAATGGCCGATGTTGGCTCCGACCGCTTTGGCATTGTGCTAGACAGTGTACGCAATAGAGTAAGCACCGTACTAGACACCACCAAATACGATATTACTTATACAGGAACTAGCCTAGTAGCTATTGAAGGTTATAATTACCTAGTAAAAGGTTTGGTAAGCAGCGTATTGTTTGCCTTTTTACTCATTGCCTTGGTTATTGGATTGTTGTTTAAACGCATTAAAATGTTACTCATTGCTTTAATTCCTAATGCCATACCGCTAATGGTTACGGCTGCCATAATGGGTTATTTTAATATTTTTCTAAAACCAGCTACGGTACTTATCTTTAGTATTGCCTTTGGCATTTCCGTAGATTTTACGATACACTTCTTAGCCAAATATCGGCAAGAATTGCAGTATCATGGCGGCAATGCGTATGATGCGGTAATGGCCGCTATCGACGAAACAGGCTTGAGCATGGTATACACCGCTATTATTCTGTTTTTTGGCTTTTTTATATTTACGGCCTCTAATTTTCAAGGTACTTTTTATATGGGTTTGCTTACTAGTATTACCATTATTGTAGCCTTATTTGCCAACCTTATTTTACTGCCCGTTATTTTGGTGTATTGGGTAGGGGATGTGGAGTTGGAAGAAGCTACTACTACCAATAATTAATTAGGAAAAGGCTTGTTTAAATTGTTGAGAAAAAAATAGCTCGGGTTTTACTTTTAAGTTTTTGGGTTCACACTATTAAAACAGCATAACAAAACTATGCTAAATATCCGACACATGCTACCAAAATTAGCACTTAAAACTTGCACAAAATATCATTCTGTAAAAAATTGACAATTGCTAAAATCAACTATTTTATTCAAAATATTTTAGCATTTTACCAAAAAAAGTTTTATCTTTGATACAAACCCATTTACGTATGAAAGAGCAAAACAATTCCCCGATCCCAACGGATCATGATACCCCGTGGAAAACAATCATCAAAGAATTATTTGAAGATTTTATCGCCTTTTTTCTACCTGCTGCTTATGAGTTAATTGATTTTAACAAACCAGCACAGTTTTTGGAGCAAGAACTTCATAAAATTGTTGCAGATAAAATTAAGAAAGGAAAAGTAATTAACGACAAACTGGTAAAGGTTTATTTAAAAGATGGAAGTGAAAAATGGATATTGATTCACATAGAAATTCAATCTTCTTTTGAAACTAATTTCGCCAAAAGAATGTTTACTTATTTCTACCGTATATTTGATAAGTACGACCAAGAGGTAACGGCATTGGCCATTTACACAGGTAAAAAAGTACCTAGGGCTTACAACACCTTTCAATACGATTTTTTAGGTACCGAAAGCTATTATAAATTCAACACTTATCAAATAAGAAAAGCACAAGAGGCAGATTTACTAAAATCCAATAATATCTTTGCACTAGTCGTTTTAGCTACACAATACCTAAATCAAGATAAATCGGATGCACAAAAAAGATATGCTTTTAAAAGAAAACTCATTCAACTAGCACTAGATAAAAATCACACGAAAACACAAATCATTAGTTTGCTAAAATTTGTGCAATTAGTATTACGACTTCCCGAAAACCTAGAGTTAAAATTTGCAGCAGCAACTATTCGTACATTTTCAAAACCTAATAACATGTCATCAAAAAGCTTAACAATTCTTGCAGACCAATTTTATTTGGCAGCCTATGGAGAAACCTGGGAAGAAAAATTAGCCGCTTTAGAACAAGAGGCAGAAAAAGAAGCGCAAGCAAAGGTCGAAAAAGAAGTACTAATAAAACAGACAAAAATTGTACGAAAGTTATTAAAAGAAACGGATTTTAGTGAGAAACACATTGCCGAATTATTAGAATTACCAATAGAAACAGTACTTGCCATAAAAGCCCAACCAGAAGAAAAGTAAAAAACATCCTATACTGATTTAAATAGCTATTTTCTATTTATCTGGCACTAGGAATAAAAAGTTTTGGTCAAATATTAATTATTGACCAAAACTACTTATGCAACAAAATAAGTTTCGCAGCACTCGTGCTTTCCCATCTACAAATTGAAAACAGCTCCCTCCAGTATTAAATATCTATATTCAAATAGTCGGTACTATTAAGTAGTGCTTGACCGAAAAAGGCTAAGCCATTAACAGTTAGAGTGTTAGATT
>JAHDBT010000668.1 GCA_020630215.1 Bacteroidota bacterium | reverse complement strand
GCTATTGGCGATTTGGTTTGCGACCCACCTGGCCGTACAACCCTTATTATGGACCCTACGGTTAGCAATACCAACGCTTGGGCTGATGGTACGGAAGGCTGTTCTATAGACATTATAGCAGCGATGACCAACCATATTAACAGCCGCACTTGCCTTTCTGCTTGTGCAATAGCCGATTGTAGCAACAGCATTATTACCAATGTAAACATTACCAACCAAACCTCCACACAACTCGACCTAAGTTGGGATGCAATGGCTGGCGCAACAGGTTATGTAGTACAAATACGCCCCTACGATACTAGCACTTGGACAAGCACTACTGTAGCAACAACAACGGCTAGTATTACTATTATGCCCTGCATGTACTACGAGGTACAAGTACTAAGCGATTGTGGTGCGGGCAATTTGGGACCGCCTAATACTTTCTCGCTCCTAAGTTCTGCCATCGAAATAAGCAGTATAGCAACCACCAATTGTAACAGCGGCACCGAAACTTACGACCTCGAAATTGTTATTGACCACGGTGGTAGTATTGGCACCTTTACCCTTATGGCTAACGGCATTGCTTATCCGCAAACTTATGGAGCTAATCCGCAAACCATTACCATTCCAGGCTTGCCAAGTACAGGCAATAGTGACATCCCTGTAAGCATAACTGATGATGTAAACCCATTTGCCCCTTGTGCGGTAACAACAACATATACGGCCGCTCGCCCCGAATGTGTTTGTACCTCTATTCAAACAGAAAATTTTGATGCTTGTGCCTTACCAGCAGGATGGACCAATACCGCAACAGGTACTAATGCAGCAGCCGATTGGGATTTTGGGGATAATGGATTTGTTAATAGTATAGATTTTACCTGTATGGCCTTTTTTGATGATGATGCTTTTGATACCGATGGTGGAGAAATCATGCAACTCCTTTCTCCTAGTGTGGATTTAACGACTTGGCAAGATATTACCCTCGATTTTGATTACAATTTCCGAACTTTTGATGCTGGTTTTTTTAGGGTAGAAGTTTGGGACGGTACCATGTGGGTAAGTGTATTAAATGCTACTAGTGATGATTGTGGTGCATGGGGTTGTGCCTATCCACATTTTAATATGGATGTGAGTGCGTATGCCAATGCCAATTTCCAAGTACGTTTTTCTTTTAGTGATGGAGGCGGCTGGCAATGGTATGCAGGGATGGATAACTTTAGTTTATGTGGCTACCCAATCATTTGTAATATAGATATTACTAATGTTGCTTTTGCCAACTGTAACGATGCATCTTCTACCCACAATTTAGTATTAGAGGTAGCACATACAATGGGCGGTACTAATGGATTTATCGTGAACCTTAATGGTGTAGATTATCCGCAAGCTTATGGCGCAAGCCCACAAACGGTTACCATTCCAAATTTACCTAATACTGGTTTAACCAATGTTCCTATTACTGTTAGAGATGCCGACAATGGCACTACCTGTATTAGTGTTGCTAATTTTTATGATGCCCCACTTGTTTGCCCTTGTACTCCGCTACAAAGTGAAAATTTTGACGACTGCGCTTTACCAACAGGATGGACCAATACGGCAACAGGTGCCAACCCAGCCGCCGATTGGGATTTTAGTGCTAACAATGGTAATAATATAGATGGCTCTTGTATGGCCTTTTTTGATGATGATGCTTTTGACACTAATGGCGGAGAAGAGATGGAATTATTACCTCCTCCTATTGATTTAAGCAATTACCAAAATATTACACTTGATTTTGACTATAATTTTTATACTTTTAATGGTGGCTTTTTTATGGTAGAAGTTTGGGATGGTACGATGTGGGTAAACCTACTAACTGTTACTAACAATAATTGTGGTGTATGGGGCTGTGCCTATCCACATTTTAATATGGATGTGAGTGCGTATGCTAATGCTAATTTCCAAATACGGTTTTCTTTTAGTGATGGAAATGACTGGCAATATTATGCTGCTATAGACAATTACAAATTATGTGGTTTTGAAGTACCGCCAACCTGCGAATTGCCTAGCGCACCAGCTTGTAGTAATCCTACTGCCACTACGATTGATTTAGCATGGACCGCACCTGCAACCGCACCTGATGGCTATACCATACAATACAGCAACGATGCTGGTGGTACTTGGAACACTTATGCTACAACTGCCCAACCGTGGATTAATGAACTCCATTACAACAATACTGGCAACCCCGATACTGGCGAAGGCATCGAATTAGCTGGCCCTGCTGGCTTATCTTTAGATTGCTATCAAATTGTTTTAATTAATGGAAACGATGCCAGTTTATACGGCGGCTCCCCTATCAATCTTACCAACACCGTAATAGATGATGAAGGCGCAGGATTTGGCGCAGTTTGGGAAGCCATCTCTCCAATACAAAATGGCGATCCCGATGGTATTGCTTTAATCTATAATGCGGATACCGATTGCAATTGTTCTGGTACAGATGCAGTAGTTCAATTTATCAGTTATGGTGGTGCTTTCACCGCCGATTTATCTGCCTTTGGCGGTTCGACAACGGCTACCTCCACCGATATTGGGGTAACAGAAAGTGGCAACGATGCCGCAGGCTTATCCCTACAACTTTCGGGATGTGGCGATGATTACAGCGATTTAGTTTGGAATGCAGCAAGCGACGATACACCTGGCGACTTAAATGCCAACCAGGAATTATATAGCCTCACCACCACTAGCACAACCCTCACAGGATTAGCTGCTTGTACCGATTATCAATTTAGAGTAGCTTCTATCTGTTGTGGCATTCCGCCTAGTGCTTTTGCAGATGCGGCAAGTACTTGTACCACTACCGATCCTGGTCTAAACGCAGGTACAACTGCAAGTATTGATGCTTGTACTACTGATGGAATTATAAATATTTCAATAGCATTAGGCGGCGATGCAGGCGGTATATTTACTAGTACTGCTGGAACACCCGATGCAGGCACTTTTGATGATTGCCTCGGCACCTTTAATGTAAACACACATACTGTTGGCACTTATACTTTTGACTATGCTGTTGGCGCAGGTACTTGTATTACAACGGCTACCCTAACCGTTAATATTACCGAACCAATTACCCCAACTTTTACTCCTATTGACGATATATGTCAAAATAGTACTGCCCCTTTACTTCCTAGCAGTTCTAACAATGCTATTACAGGTACTTGGAACCCTGCAACTATTAGCACAACTACAGTAGGCCCACAAACGTACACCTTTACTCCAACTCCTGGAGAATGTGCTAATACAACTACACTAACAGTTACCATTGTAGCACCACCAACACTCAACGCAACTTCACTTAATGCAACAGATTGTGGGATAGATGATG
>JAHDBT010000667.1 GCA_020630215.1 Bacteroidota bacterium | reverse complement strand
CCAAGTTCTGGAATAAATACTTCTCCTACACATATTGTTTCGCTTTCGTAGCAGCCAGCTTCTATTTCAATGCTTATAGCTTGTTGCAATCCGCCGCTGCCATTTATGTCGGGTTTAAAAAATACCCATAAGGTATCTGTGCTAGTGCTAGTGCAAGCAGGGTCTTCTAGCGTCCATAAAAAATGGTATAGTCCGCCCACGCTTACGGTAACATCTACGGTGCTTTCGTTGATGATATCGAGTTGGGCAACTCCTGCTGTTGGTTCGTCGCAAATAAGGTCCCAAGTGCCAGGTCCATTGCCTATTAAGGTGTATGTAAAGCCGCAAAACATCGTATCTTGCCCAGCATAGGCAGTACAATCTTGGGCATAGGTGGAGGTGCTGAAAATGCTTAATAGTACGATTAACACAAAAAGGTAAGTAGTTTGTTTCATGAGGAAGATATTTTGGTATTTAAACAGTTTGCAACTTAGTGGTCTGTCAAGTTAATCATGTTAGGTGTTTTGGCGTTTTTTGCTCCCTAGCGGTGTTGCAAATACTCGCCATAGCTTAGGCTATTGCTGCGTTTTGCGCCTTGCTAAGAAACAAAACGCACTCAAAAGCAACTTAACACTATTAACTTGACAAACCACTAAGAAACGAGGATTCGTTGCCCTACAAATATACCCCCCCATAACCTCTTTACCTAGTACAAAAGTTGAGGGTTTCCGTGTGGTTTTAATGGTTAGTAGTGTGTAAAAAAGATGCAAACTAAATTGTAGTTGGTTGATTTAAAATGGGTTAGGGGTATGTCCGCAGGAGGACAAATATGGAGGAGTTTCGAGAAATTGAGTTGAAAACTTTTTAGGGAGGGATTTTATTCTAGGCGTAAATTTAGGCTCAGGGGAATCCTAGGGATGCATTTAGGCTGGCGAGCATCCTAGGAATAAATTCCATAGGCTACAAGGTTGGGCATTACTACGGAATTGTAGAATGTCGAAGGGTAGATTTCAAATGATTGCGGGTGTAGGGGGCTTCTTAAATAAAAATTACCTATCAAAAATTAAGAACCTGTTTTCCTTACTCAATTACCACTTTTTGCACGCCAATTCCTTTCACTTCCAATAAATAAATACCTGCACTTAAAGTAGCTACCTCAATATTAAAGTTTGCTTGTTGGGTAATAGTGCCTGCTAATTGCAATTGTCCATCTATGCTCCATATTTGATAGGTGAGGGATTGGTTATGCCTGTGAAGGGCATAAGTTTCGGGTAGTTGTACCTGCAATTGTGTTTGGGCAGGATTAGGATAGGTAAGCAGTTGCCCTCTTAGTGTTTCCTCTTTAAGTGTTTCGATACTAGTAGGTGGTGTATCATTGCAAAGTTGGTTGTACATGAAATCTTGTATAAAGGCAACGGTTGTATCGTAGTAGGCGGGGGCATTGGGGTTAGGAAATAAGTTTACATTAACAAAGGGCGTGTGTCCAGCTCCAGGATGTGTATGTAGGGCATGGGTGAGTCCTATATTTTCGCAATGTTCGTGAATAGAACCGCTGCCATGAATGAGTACATTAATACTAAAAAGGGTAATCAGGTCGTGTCCATATGGCACAATGGTATCGCCTGTACCATGCAAGCTTACAATGGGAATATCGTTGGGAGCAATCCAAGCAGTATCACCAATTGCGCCACTCATACTAATCACTCCCGCTACTGCCGACGAGTAGCCTTCATTACCACTTTGTCCTTCTAATCCCCCATAATCATTCATAAAATCAACCAGTATATCGGGTATTTCTTCTTCTTTGTCTAGGTAAGCCGTATGTATGGCTGCAATAGCACCTGCCGAAGCACCTCCTACATAAATTTTATTGGTATCAATGCGGTAAGTAGCAGCTTCTTTATGGAAATAACGGACAGCTGCACGCATATCGTGCGTACCTTTGGCAACAGCAGCATAAGTGCTAGAATCGCCAGGAACTGTTAAAATTTCGGGAGTAAGACGATAGTCGATAGCCGCACAAACATAGCCTCGTTCAGTATAGTAACCACACAAATCAACCATGTAATCATCTTTGCGGCTACCTAGTATAAACGCACCACCAAATGCAAGTACAATTAATGGTCGTTCTTCCATTTCATCATCCGTAGGCTGGTATAAATCGAGCGACAAAACCTGTGTAGCTTCGGGGTCAGCGACAGTTGGTTGCAAAGCTTCACCAAATTGTATATCAGGCAAGGTATCTACGCCAAAAATGGGTGCTACGTAGCGGATGCTGTCGCATTGTGCATGTAATTGCGAAGAAGTAAATGCTAGAAAAAATGCAAAGAACAGCATTAAGGATAAAGTAAAAGGAGATACGATTTTTCTCATTGATAAGGACTTTAATTGACTAGAAGGAGCTAAGATACGGAATTTTTTAAATGACCAATTATCCAATCTCAAAATACAAACAATAACCAATCATCAAACTTTCCCAATATCAACATATCACAAATTCCTAGTTTCAGCAAATAAAAATTCACATTTCAAAAATCAAGAATCAAAAATCACTTCTCCTGCTTCAACAAATCGGGCGAAATATTGTAAAGCTGTGCGTGTTGCGGACTGTAACCAAAAGTAGTATCGGGCAATCGTTTTTTTAGTAGCAACAGCAATTCTTGAATTTGGCTTTTTTGGATAGGAATACTAATTTGTTCTCGATTAAGCAGGTAGATATAAAGGGTATTTACTTCCATTAGTTTAATGCCAAAAGGAAGGCGTTCTATTTTGTAATTAAACACCCAAACTACGTTTTCGGGTTGGTGGGCAATAATTCTAAGTAGGTGATTTTTTTGTACATCGTAGCGCAAAAGTCCGTGTAATAAAAAGTAAATGCCTGTAAAACTAACTATTAAGGTGCCTGCAATAGCTAGTAAGGCCGTATGCGGAATTAGGTATGGAAAAATAACAAAAACGCCTAGTAATAGCAATAGTAATCCTACCCACATTTTTAAATTGCGGTTGCGTTTTAAAGCTTCTTCAATAATTTGCAAGTCTGCATCTGGCGATGGTGGCTTACTTGATGTGTTGGGGTTTGGTTTCACGTTTTGGTACTACGGTAATGGTAATTTGCCTACAAAAATATTCATTTTGTAATAATTTATGTAATCATAAACGAAAAAATAACTAGATAAGTACCCATATTTAAACAATCGACACTTTTAACAGGCTTTTTCTCCGCTAGGTTATACGGAAAACTTATTTTAACACAATGTCGATTATTTAAATACAGGCATTTTATTTATGCAAAATACATATAATTAAAAAAAATGTTTTAGGGCGCAAACAAATCAGTGTCCATCTTTTAAGGCTTTGGCTGTTGTAGTAATAC
>JAHDBT010000666.1 GCA_020630215.1 Bacteroidota bacterium | reverse complement strand
GCTGTATTACAATCATAACATCCCTTCGGGATTGAAAACATTACAGCATTGGCACTATGTTTTTTGTCAAAATACGCTGCCCCTACTATTAAAACACTCATTCAACATTTATTATAGAAAATCCCGAAGGGATGAAACGATTATAACAATTACAAATTAAAACAAATTAATCCCGAAGGGATGACATTATAAAAAAATTCCTAATCATGTCACTCCTTCGGAGTTTTGTTTGATGAATGGCTTTATTTCTACAATCATTACATCCCTTCGGGATTAGAAGACCTTAACTATATTCAAAACAATTTATTTTTTGCTGTAAAAAGCAAAACCTTATATCTATTTTTAACAATCAAAATTACATGTTATGAAATTTTTAACCACAAAACATTACACTTATGTTATAATGTGTTTACTATTATTTATCTTTACAAAAAATGCTAATGCCCAAAGTGCAGAACTACTATCATTTACCAGCAATTTCCACACTGCTATTTTATGTGCCGACGGAACCGTGCAAGTAGCTGGACGAAATATTTTGGGGCAACTAGGATTAGGTGTTAATAGCGGTGCTGATATAACAACGTTTACAACCATTCCTAATCTAACAGGTATTATCGAACTTGCTACTGACAGTCATCATAATTTAGCCCTCAAAAATGATGGAACGGTTTGGGCTTGGGGTAGCAACCAACATGGGCAAATTGGCAATGGTACTTATACTAACGCTACTACACCTGTGCAGGTTGTAGGTATTAATAATGCCATAGCTGTTGCAGCAGGACTTATAACATCTATGGCTTTATTAGCAGACGGAACAGTTGTTACTTGGGGCAATAATGAACTTGGACAATTGGGCAATGGGACTAACGAAAATAGTACTGTGCCTACCCCTGTTGTTGGATTAAATAATGTAACTGCTATTAGCGCAGGTAGCGTTTATTGCCTTGCCTTACTAAATGACGGGACTGTAAAATCTTGGGGAGAGAACCTTGAGGGAACATTAGGAAACGGCAATAATATTGATAGTAATGTACCAGTTGATGTAATTGGGTTGACAGATGTTGTACAAATTGAAGCAGGAGGAAAACACGCTATGGCAATACTTGCCGACGAAACTGCTGTGGCTTGGGGAAAAAATTTGTATGGACAACTAGGCAATGGTACAACAAATAATAGCAATGTGCCTGTACCAATAGTTGGACTATCAAATGTTATAGCTATTGATGGCGCAGAATCAAGTATTGCTGTTTTAACTGATGGAACATTAATGGGCTGGGGAAAAAACATCCATCATCAACTAGCTTCTTGTGCTGCCCCTGACACCAATACCATCCCCATGCCTATTGCTCCTAGCATTACTAATGCCATAGATATACATATATCTTCTACGGCAAATCATGCTTTGGCTACGCTTAACGACGGAACCCTATTAACATGGGGAAACAATGAGTACGGACAACTAGGACTAGGCTTTGTCAGTAATAGCGAATGCGAACCTCAAACCCCTACCAACATATGCCTCGTAGGAGATTATTGTGAACTCGTATACGATGGCAACATCAATAATCAACAAGACCTTAGCTGCTGTGTGGCCAACACCGCCCTAACAATTGATGCCCTAAACACCATGCCACAAATAAGTACGGTAGACGACCGCCCTGCCTTTATCGTTGCCAACTCCGCCACTTGGACCAATAACGATAACCCTTTTATTAATGCTGGCTTTGCCAATCCTGGCGAGGAACTATTTCTTGATTTTGATTTGGTCATTCCATCAGACATCACCCTCGATTTAACTGATATTACCATGCACTTTTCACCAACCGCACGCATACTCATACAAGCAAACGGACGCTTAAATGCTGGTGGTAACCAAACGACTCCTACTATACTTACAGGCATGTGTGAAGCCGTTTGGCAAGGTGTACAGGTGGAAGGACCTGGCGAAGATATGCTCCGAGCCGATACCCCTTTTCCGAACTATAATTATGGTATTTTTAACAACAATAATTACGCTCTTATTGAGGATGCGATTATTGGCGTAGCCGCTATGAAACTTCCGCTAATGGAAGTAGATGCAAATAATATATTGAGCCTAAATAACTTTGCTCCACAAAACAATGGTTCTACCCTTATACCTTCCCTTACATCTGTTTATTTATCTAATTATGTTACTGCCGATATTTGTCATAACTCATCAGGCGGTGTAATAATGGCAAATAACAGCCTAAGATTTAATAATTGTTTTCAAGGCATTAACCTAAGTTGGTACAACAACATCATGGCACAGGGCGATCATATTTGCGAGATAAATGGAACCAGTTTTGTAAGTGATGCATTAGCGTATCCGTTTACTGTTTTAAGCCCTAACACCTTAAGAGGCGAGGCAGGTATTGTGCTTTACAATTACTCAAGAATAAACATCAGCGCAACAACGGATATACCCAATAACAGCTTTATTAACTTAAAGTATGGACTACGAGCCGTTGAAGCAACTAATGTAAACATGGGCAACAGTCGTTTTAACAACTGCGAAATAGGCGTTTCTGTTTTTAATGGTATTGGCAATCCGTTGGATGATAATGTAAACATTTATAGCAATACTTTAGAACGAAGCAATGTAGCCATACAATGTAGTGGTGTAGGAGGACTACGCATTAATGATAACCTTATTAATCCAACAACACCCCTCGATACAAATAGCGAAATTGGCATTTTTGTACGAGCAAGTAGCTTTAAGCTAGATAATAACAACATCAACAATGTAACACTAGGCACGGTATTAATGAATAATATACAAACAGGCAGCACGGTTAGCAGCAATGTGTTTAACAATGCCCTTATAGGCATCTGGGCCTTCGGCGAAAATGCTCCCGATGTGCAAGTATCCTGCAACGATTTTAACTTCTACCTTACTGCACTACTTATTGCTGATTTTGTGCATCCTAACTTCTCCTTTCTTAATCAAACAGGGCTGTTTTGTGACCAAGGGGTTTGTGGTGATAATCCAGATTTAAATTGGGTAGCGAATAATACCTTTAACTCTGGACAAACATTTATTCCTGACATTATATCTAATATCACCACACCTTTTAATTATTTTCATGATGGAACACCTAATGAAATACCTAGTGTAAATGATCCTTTCTTAGTAAATGTTGCTCAATGTGCTATCAGCAATACTCTCTCCATATGTGACGATGGCGGCTTACTAAGCGATGAGAACATTAAAAACTTAATCAACGAAAAATATATAGATAAAGAAGCATTAAAAAAGGTACGTTACTATGTGCAAAACAATGACAAGGAATCGGCTATTAACTTGTTAGAAGAAATTAACACTACAAATGCCAAACG
>JAHDBT010000063.1:10444-20801 GCA_020630215.1 Bacteroidota bacterium | reverse complement strand
TCAGCAGGAAAAAAATCAAAAATCCCATATCAAGAATCCTAAATCCCCACCGTCCCTTCTCCAATCTGCACATTCCACAAATCGGCATAAATGCCATTTTGTTGTAGCAGGTCCTCGTGTGTGCCTTGTTCTACAATGCCGCCGCCGCTTAAAATAATAATGCGGTTGGCGTGGCGAATCGTGCTTAGGCGATGGGCAATAATGAGGGCGGTGCGTCCTTGGGTGAGTTGGTGTAAGTTTTCTTGGATGGCACGTTCTGTTTCTGTATCCACAGAACTGGTGGCTTCGTCTAAAATGAGGATGGGGGCATTTTTTAGGATGGCACGGGCAATACTTAGGCGTTGTCGTTGTCCGCCCGATAATTTAATGCCCCGTTCTCCTACTAGGGTTTGGTAGCTATTGGGTAGGCTTATAATAAAATCGTGGAGTTGGGCTTGAGTGGCGGCTTGTACTACTTCGTCTTCGGTTACCGCATCCATCCCGTACGCAATGTTTTCAAAAATGCTTCCGTGAAACAAATACACATCCTGACTCACCAATCCAATATGTCGCCGTAATTCGTGTTTATTAATTTGTCGAATATCAATGCCATCAATTTTAATGCTGCCGCTGTCTACATCGTATAGGCGTAGAAGGAGTTTTATGAGGGTGGTTTTACCTGCTCCTGTAGTACCTGCCAAGCCAATAGTTTCGCCAGCTTTAATGGGTAAATCTACTTCGTGTAAAATGGGCATATCGGGATGGTAGCTGAAGGAGACTTTATCGAGGTGTACGCTGCCTTGTATGCCTTGTATATTTTGAGGTTCAGTAGGATCAGGGATGGCATTAGGGGCATCCATTAAGCCAAACACTCGTCTCGCACTTGCCCTAGCTCGTTCGTATTCGTCGAACACCTGGCCTAGGCGAGTAACGGGCCATAGTATTCGTTGAATCATCATGGCAAAAAAGGTGAGTTCGCCAACGGTGAGTTTGCCATTGCCACTTAAAATCCAGTACGAGCCAATGAGCATAACCGCCGCCAATCCAATAGCAATAAACATTCTGATTAAGGGAACAAAAGCAGCACTTAATTTAATGGCATCATAATTTACTTCCTTGTATTGGTTGGATACGGCTTCTACTCGTTGGCTTTCAAATTTTTCGGCCGTAAAACTTTTAATTACCAAAATCCCCGAAATATTATTTTCTAGCCGACTGCTTAAATGCCCAACTGCTTCTCGTACTTTTTGGTAGCGAGGAGCAATTTTTTTCTGGTAAAAAAAGCTGCCAATTAAAATACACGGAATAGGCAGCATCCCAATTAAAGCCAACTCCCACGATACATTCCATAAAACAAAAGTGGCAAAAATAAAGAGGGTGAGCAATTGCACAATATCGTTGAAGCTGGTATTTAAAAAGCGTTCGAGTTGGTTAATATCGTTGTTTAAAATGGACATGAGGTTGCCCGTGCGTTGTTCTTCAAAGTAGGCAATTTCTCTACTTTGCAGTTTGTTGTAGGCATCCATGCGTAAATCGTGCTGTACTTTTTGGGCTAGGCGCATAAAGCTGCGTTTGTAGAGCCATTCAAAAAAGCTTTCCAAACCAAAAATGAGTACGACTAAAAAGGCAATAAAGGTAGCATTGGTCCAAGCATCCGCATTGCCTAAAACTTTTATAATCCATAAAGGCGTATTGCCACTTACCGTATCTATAATCCAACCTACTAATAAGGGCGGCATTAAGTCCAGCACTTTATTGGTAATACTCGAATTGGTGGCAAAAATAATATCGCTTCGAAACTTTTTTAAGTAGCGAAACAATCGCATCATGGGTTGTTTAGGTTCGTAATTCATGGAGCTGCTGATTTGAAAAGGTTGCTTAATTATTTAGGGGCATAATGATACATAATTATCTACACATTACTCGTGAAAAGGTTTCCTTTATTTGGGGAAGAAAAAAATAAAAGTTAAAAAAAATTAAATGCACCGTAACGTAAATAGTTATTATTAGCATTTATACTTGTTGCTGCTTGTATTATTTACTCCCTCTCTTTTAGCAGCCTTTTTCCAAATTTAATTTAGTGATTAAAAATAAATTAATCCTTTTTCTTAATAGAAAAGGAAATGGAGAAATTATATCTCTTCCCTTTTTTTGAATAAGGGAAACTTCCTTAAAATAATTTTCATGAGTAAAAAGCAATTAAATAAACATTTAACTTACTTGGTATTATTGGTAATGTTTTTACAAGGTTTTGCTATTTACAGCCTGTATTGCAAAGCTTACAATCCTACTAATAAAAGGGTGTTTAATAGTTTGGGGAAACAATTATTGTTTAAACAAGAAAAGCTAGGCAGTAGCATAGAAGGAACTTTAGTAGCTTTTCGGAAAAAGGTAAAAAAAGAAAAGAGAGGGGGTGAATATTTAGAAGCTGCGGAAAAGATAAAAAAGGGGAGTTTTAAATTAATTCCTAATATTGACAATTACTTTTCATCCAACAACATAGATTCCTTGTTAAATGCTTTAGCTAAAAATGAGGAGACATTAATTGGGACATTTCCAGATGAAGAACAAAAAATATTAAGGGATAAATTAATAACAATAAATAATCATGAAAAACAAATTCAGTTATTAAGCAAATTACCTGTTTATGCAAAACCTAAAGTCATTAACAATATTAAAATTAATGTCCTAAAGAATACTGGAGGTATTATTGATGAACTGTTTGGGAAAGTTGGTAGTTACTTCTGTGGATATTCTAAGTTTGAAGTGTCCTTAATTCCATATCGAACTAAATTATTTCGAGGAGAAATTTTAGAAACAAAAATTTATTTAGCTAAAAGCACTACACTTATTAGAACCAAAATAACAGCTAATAACCAAGGCCTAAAATTAAATAAATATGGAATAGCAACCTATCAATTTCGCCCTACAAAATTAGGAGCGCAAATTGTTACGGGAAAAGTTACTCTTCTAATGTCAGGTGATTCAATAGTAGTATATCCTTTTGAGAAACGTTATAATGTAATAGCTCCTTGTAATTAAATAAATTATTTATCATGAAAAAAACACTTTTATTAATAAGTATAATTGTATTGTTGTTGCAGAGTTTTGTGGCCTATCAATTATACGTTAAAGCCTATAATCCTACTAATAATAGGATATTTAAAAGCTTGGGAGAACAGTTGTCTGCTAATGAAAAAGAATTAAGTAATGTGATGAAGAGGATTACACCATCGTCGCAGGGTAAAGCGTCCCCGCTTGAGCCAAACGGGTTTCAAGCCTCCTGGCTTGTAGCAAAAAAGATAACCCACTATATACAAATTACCTCCTCAACAAAAATTACGATCTTTGCTGCTTTGTAAAAAAAACGAACCAAATTATTTTGAAAATTAAAAACACCTCCTACAAAGCCATCCTACAAAAAAGCATACTGCCCCTAATTATTGTTGCACTACTAACCCTATTGCTAGGAATAAACGCCTGCACGCCCCGACAATATGCCGTAATGCAGCAAACAGAAAAGGCACAAATAGCCGAGCAGTATTATAGTTTAGCACAACTAGCCCAACAATACGAACCTTATATTTATTTAGACACCAATAGGGTTTCGCCGCCAGCGGTTTGTAATTGGTATGAGGTAATAGAACAACCCAATAATTATGTTTTGGTATACCATTTAGAATGGCGCGATGAAATTGCTCCCAATCCCCTACTCGATTATTTATATGGTATTTATAGAGGGGCGGTTTATGGTGTTCCGCTAAAAGATGTAGAGTATATTCAATTAACAATAGAAAAAAAAACAGGCAGCATACTAGCCGTTAAATTTGAAACCAATACGCCGCAAAGTCAGTACGATACTAATTTGCAGGCGCATCACTATGTAAGTATTTTTAAAACTTCAAATAATTATTTTAAGGTAATTAAGGATGGGAAAGGGGCAATTGTTAAGGAAGAAATACCCATCCAATTAATGCTTGCTGATGATACGCATTTATTGTTTAACATTAGCACTTGGAATCACCTGCTGCAATTAAGTACTATTGCTAGTAATGCACAAGCACAACAACAAATTTTTCCCTTGCAATATTTGGATGATACAACTTATGTAACCGATAATTATGCTCGTAAAGGACAGGGCGATTTTAAATCGGAAGAAACAGGTTTGGTGAAATGGAGTGCCAGTTTTTATGGTTTGTTTAAAGTTATTTTTAAAGGATTAGGGAGGGAGTAGATTTTTGAGGTTTGATAGGTGATTTTCGATTTTTGATTTTTTTCCTGCTGGCGATTTTGCTTTCATTTAAAATTTAAGACCGAAGATTTAGAATTTAAAATTTTTGATATGCTGATGTTGGGGAATTTTGATTCTTGATTTTTTTTATACGGGCGATTTTGCTTTCATTTAAAATTTTTGATATGCTGGCGAATTATGTTTTTTTTCAAATATGACTTTGATTTATACTTTCCAAAGATGCAATTTTGAATCTAATAAAAACCCTTAATCAATGAAACTATATTCCCCTCCTTGGAGGGGCTAGGGGTGGGTTTTACTTATATATTTTTTACACTTACAATTTAATTCTTGAAATGCGATTTTTGATTTTTTTCTGCTGCTACTAGGAATTTTTGATTTACCAATATTAGGGGAAGCTTGAATTTTTGTGCCGTAGGTACAAACTGTTTATAGCAAAACAAATACAAAAAACACAAGCGCCGTAGGTGCGACCTAAAAATCCGTGATTCAAACCTTTGATAGGCTGACGGGGAGGAATTTTGATTCTTGATTTTTGATTCTTGAAATTTGATTTTTGTTTTTTTTCCTTCCCAAAAAATCTGTGTAATCTTGTAATCCGTAAAATCCGTGATTCAAACAGGAAGGGAATTTAAAAATTTCAATAACACAACCCAAAGATCCATTTTTAATTTTCACACAACATCCCCCCTATCCAAATCCAAACAATTACATCATCATATAAACTGACTCCTGACAGAAAGCGATGCGAACGATCTGACCACTGACTACTGACCACTGGCCACTAAAAAAAACACTAATTCAATTGCTCCTTCGGCACAATGGCATCTCTATACGGATAAAAAGCAAAACCACCTTCACTACCCGATACCACAAACAAGCAGGCATGAGTTTTAGGATCTTTGTAAACGCTTTTAAAATGGGCTAATTTAACATTGTTAATTAGTTTTTTATTGATAAACTCCTCTAGCACCGATGCATTTATGGACCATTGACTTTGCATCATTTCTGAAATAACAATGGGTCGCCCTAAAGCAATTTCTGTCTCTCGGTGCGCCACAAAAATAGGGTGTTTAGAAATGCCTTCTGCTAGTACGGCTGTACCTACTTTTTTTAAATAGTTTTCATATAAAGGCACATCTCGTAAAATACTTTCTAATATTTCTTCTGGAATAGATAGCATGATATCCGATTTTTAATTCTTTGTTTTGGGTATTTGATTGTTAATTTTTTATGCGAACGAATGTTCTTACGAGTACCATTAAGGTCTCTTTAAAGCAACTGTTTAAAACAAACTAAAGACCTACGATTCTTAAAAATAATAGTAGGTCTTTCTACAAACTTTAACATTTTAAAACATCAACAACAAACGTATCATATATAATACGTTTATCTTTTTAATTCATCCTCATTGTATAAAAGTAAAAATGCTTTACTTACCAACAGCACCACATTTTCAATATGTGCGGTATGCGGAAACATATCAACGGGTTGTGCTTTTTCGATGGTATATTTTTCTGATAGGATTTGTAAATCTCTAGCTTGTGTAACGGGGTTACAACTTACATACACTATTTTGGGCGGATACATTTTTAAAATTTGTTCAACTACATCAGCATGCATTCCTGCTCGGGGCGGGTCTGTTATAAGTACATCAGGTTGGCCGTGTACATTGGTAAATTCATCATCCATCATGGCTTTTACATCGCCAGCAAAAAAGTGCGTATTGCCTACCTTGTTTAATTCGGCATTGTATTTAGCATCTACAATAGCGGCTTCTACTTCTTCAATGCCTATTACTTTTTGGCAGTGTTTGGCCAAAAAAATACCAATGCTACCCGTACCAGTATATAAATCGTATACTGTTTCGTTACCTTGTAGGTTGGCAAAATCTCTCACGGTTTCGTACAAGCGCACTGCTTGGTAAGGATTGGTTTGAAAAAACGATTTCGGACTAATTTTATAGGTCAGGTCTGCTAGTTTTTCGTAAATAAAACCTTTGCCTTTATAAGTAATAATATCTTGGTCGTAAAGGGTATCGTTTTTCTTTTGATTAATTACATAGTGCAGAGAGCTAATTTCAGGATACTTCTTTAATAATAAATCTAATATCGCATTTCTATGTTTTTCATCGTCGTGACCTAAAGCTAAAATCACCATTACTTCTCCCAATGTTGAGGTGCGTATAATTAAAGTACGTAAAAAACCTTCGTGTACTTTTACGTCATAAAAGGTAAGTTTTTGTTTATAGGCATATGCCCGTATAGCATTTCTAATACCGTTCGAGGGTTCGGGTTGTAAGTAGCAATGTTCAATATCAACAATTCTATCAAACATTCCTGGCACATGAAAACCTACGGCATTACGGTTATAAATTTTTTGGCTAAGAACTTCTTCATCTGTTAACCATCGTTTATTCGCAAATGTAAATTCCATTTTATTGCGGTAGTACTCTGTAGGTTCTCCTTTAATAATCGGCATTAACTCAGGAAAATCCAATTTACCTATCCTACTAAAGGCTTCTGCTACAATTTCTTGTTTGTAAATAGCCTGTTGTTCGTAGGTAATATATTGCCATTTACATCCGCCACACGATTCAAAATGGCTACAAAAAGGTTTGATACGTATTTCGGAGGGACTTACAATATTTTTTACCTTAGCAACAGCGTAGTCGGTTTTATTTTTGGTCACAATAACATCTACCACATCACCAGGCACTGCGTTTTCAACAAAAATTACTTTGCCTTCATGCCTAGCCATTGCCTTACCTTCGGCGGCCATTTTTTCAATGCTTAAATCAGTTAATTGTTTTCGTTTATGTCGTCGCTTGCGTGCCATTGGTTATTGGGATAAATTGATAAGAACCGCAAAGATCGCAAAATTAAATGAACTATTGGGAGCAGGAGAGACTTTTTTATCATTAAACTTTAATTAAGTCGAACCAGTTCTTAACCATGCAATACTTAAAACATTTTTTTCGGATGCCTGAAAACATCAATCCACACTTCTACATGTACTGTTAACGGTAAGTATTGCTAGGCAAAATACGACATGCTTATCTAAGTGATTAACACTTTTTTTGGTAGATAGTAGCGGGTACTTGGTATATATCGCTACACCGCTGTAAAGTGTCAAGTACTTTTCCTTATTGGATAAACAGATCCAAAAAACAATATTTTTTTTGTGCTACAGTAGACAAATCAAAATCGAGAGACATAATAAATGTGCAAGCTTTTAAAATAATAGGAGGGGAAAAACTGTCTAAATAGAAGAAAAAATGTGCTGAGAATTATTCATTAAGCGGTAAAGCGTAAATTATTATCAAATTTAATGTCAATTAATAAAAATGTGTAAAACATTAACATCCTGTCTGTTTTAATAACAACAATCAGCTTTAATCACCAAGCTTCAAAAATATTGGCATGAATTTTTCCGCAAGCTTACCAGAAAATAAAACTCCGTCCTAATAATAGCGCATCTTTTTTTTACTTTCTCTTACTACTTTTAAATATCCTCAAATTGCGCTAATTTTGCATTACAACTAATTTTAATACTACCATTAATATTAACCCATTAATGTATTTTCACCTTTTATTCTAACCACCCTTACTATTCACAATTACTTTATTGCTCATTTTTAACCCTTACTCACATTACTTAACATTACCTGTTTTTTAATTGTACGGACACTTTAAAAAAAAGTTTCAAAGAATTAAAAAAATATTACCCACACCCGAATTATCCAATTTTATACTCGTACTAAAATATTCATTTTACAATATAAATTAAATTCAACATGAAAAGGGGACAATTAATTCGAGGAAAACCATTTGTTTCTATTACCAACCTATCTACAGCCTAAAATGCAAAGGGGCATTTTAGTTAATCCAACATTACCATTACCCAACAAACAAATTCAATTTAAAAAATTAAGCAATTTACGCGGGGAAACGTAGCAGCTTAATTTTGGTTACAACACAAAAACATTTCAAAAATGACAAGAGGGTACACACTCAAAGCTTTTAATAAACAAGTACTTTGTTATTTAAAAAGCACTTTAATTTTAAGCTTATTGTTAACAATAGGCACTTTTACAGCAATAGCCTGTAGTGGCAACATCGTTACCAATTCAAACTTTAACAATGGATTTAACGACTGGAATGATTGGGGCAATTCGTACGACGTAACAAATTCTTCTACTGGCAACAATGCAGGACGCATAGGTACAGGAAGTGGAGGCTTTGGGCAATCTAATAACTTAGGAGATATATCAGGACAAACTTTTACACTTACAGCAAAAGCAAAGCAATTTAATTCTACTGCTTGGATGAGTTTTGGCATCGAATTTTTTGATGCTAACTGGAACAAAATTGGCGAACATTGGCCACAAGTAACTCCTTCGGGCAGTTGGCAGGAGTTCAGTATTTATAGTACCGCACCTACAGGTACACATATTGTACAAGTAGGTTTTTGGAAAGGAGAAGGCGGACATATGTACATTGATGATGTTTGTTTAACAACATCTGGTGGCAGTTCTAGTGCATGTACTTCTGTATTAACCGTTACTAATACAGGCTCCTGCGATTTAGATATTTACGACTGGCACGACACAGGCGATATTTGGGTAGCTAACGTACCAGCAGGTACTAGCTATTTGTATAATGTTTACGAAGGACAAATGATTAGTGCTTTTTACAATGGCGATTGGGAACAAGGTTTTCAAGATTATACCGTAAGTAGTTGTAGCAACAGTTCGTGGAGCATTGGCTACGATGGTTGCAGTAGCACTATAAGCCCTATTATTTGTAATTCATCTGTTACTACTGGTACGGGGTCTATTACGATAAACAATACCGATCCTCACAGATACTTTACCGTATGGGATGATGCTTGGGTAGAAGTTTGGCAATGTGATAATACAACATGTAGTACCTCTGAAACAATTAATGGATTAACGCCTGGTACTTATCATGTAGGCGTTTATACTTACGATACTGACTGGTTAACCATCTGCGATTTTCAAGAAACAGTATATGTTAGTGGCGCAACAATTTCTTGTTCTGGAAATTTATTAAACAACCCTGGATTTGAATCGGGAACTACTGAGTGGACCGATTGGGGTGGTTTTTCTACTGTTACGGATGCTTATACAGGAAGTAAAGCTGCACGTTCTGGTACGGTTGAAGGTGGATTTGGCTACAACCCAAGTACCCCTCTTTCTACTAGTGCAGGCAATAATTACCAACTAACTTTTTATGCTAAAATAAGTAGTGCTACTTCTTGGGCAGGTGTAGGTGTTGCTTTTTATGATGCAAACTGGAATACCCTCGACCAAAGTAATCCTGAACACGAAACACCAATTGTTTCAACAGGTTACCAACAATATGTGGTAACAGCCGTAGCTCCTGCTGGCGCAGCTTATGTTAGACCTTGGGCTTGGAAAAGCGGTACGGCTGGATATGTTTATGTAGATGATATGTGCTTAACGCTTACTTCGGGTAGTAGCGGTAGTACTTGTAGCAATGTAACCAATAGTGGTTCTATTGGTGCAAACCAAACCGTATGTAGTGGCGATGATGTGGCTGCATTTACTAATGCTGCCTCTCCTAGTGGCGGTAACGGCGATTTAGAAATTATTTGGCTAATGAATACCGCAGGAGCCGACGGCACAACTGCAACAATTATCCCTGGTGCTACAAGCTTAACCTACAATCATGGCTCTATTACCGAAACAACTTGGTTTAGAAGATGCGCTCGCCGTGCTGGATGTACAAATTATGTAGGCGAATCGAACTGGGTGCAAGTAATTGTAGAAGATTGTTCAACTCCTTGTAACAATGTAACAAACGCTGGTGCTATTAGTAGCAACCAAACCGTATGTAATGGCGACGATGTTGCTGCATTCGCAAATGTTACCTCTCCTAGTGGTGGTAGTGGCGATTTAGAAATTGTTTGGTTAATGAATACCGCTGGCGCAGTTTCCGAAACAGCAACAACAATTCCAGGAGCAAATAGCTTAACTTATAATCATGGTACTATTACTCAAAACACTTGGTTTAGAAGATGCGCTCGTCGTACAGGATGTACCGACTATGTAGGCGAATCGAACTGGGTAAAAGTAACAGT
>JAHDBT010000063.1:0-10344 GCA_020630215.1 Bacteroidota bacterium | reverse complement strand
GTCGTACAGGATGTACCGACTATGTAGGCGAATCGAACTGGGTAAAAGTAACAGTAGAAGATTGTTGTACGGATGTAGATGAAGATGGCTTATGTGAAGACGTGGATTGTAATGATAATGATGCGAGTTTGCCAGCAGAACCAGGCACTGCCTGTAACGACGGTAATCCCGATACCATAAATGATGTAATTTTAGCAGATGGATGTACTTGTGAAGGAGAATTGGATGCACCTATCATACAAAGCTGTGATAATGTAACCGATGGCGGTTTAATTGGCTCCGACCAAAATATTTGCTACGGAGATACACCTGCTTTACTTACCGACGAAAGCAGCCCTACTGGTGGCACGGGTAATTTAGAATACATTTGGTTATCTAATACTGCTGGACCTTATAATGGTGGTGCAAGTATTATTTTCCACAATGGCATTACCTTTCAACCAGAAGCACTAACAGAAACGACTTGGTTTAGAAGATGTGCAAGAAGAGACATCTGTGCCGATTATGACGGCGAAACAAACTGGGTAAAAATAATGCTAGTAGATTGTACACAAACATTACCGGAAGAACCAGAAGACATTTGTATCATCAATGATATTGACGATAACGGTGATGCAATGCGTAGCTTCTGGATGAACTTTAACGATACCATTGTTCGCTATACTTTCCAAGGAAGTCAACTATTAGATAATGGCGATGGTACCGCTACCATTATTGGTATTATGACCAACTCCGAAACAGCAAATCATACCGACCGTTGGAGTGTAGAATTACACCTTTGCGAAAAAAGAACCTGGACAGAATGGTCGGCTTTAGGCCGTACCTATAAAGAATCTGATTGTGCAACCGCAGACCATACAACTTGGACCTACTACGATTTATGTAATGGTACCATGACAGGCGTATTGGCTAATGAAGGTCAAATGCTTAATATCTCGCACTATCCAGAAGATTATTCGATGGGCTTCCAAGTAGGCGAAGGAGCAAATGTAAAAACTTGTGGTCATGGTATTAGTGGTTGGTTTAGCTTTAGCGGCGACCGTAACGGTAAAGGCGATATCAATGCCATGTTAGACAACTGCGGCATGGATGTACCCGATCCTGTAGACCCACAAACTTGTGATGTACAAAATATTAATACTAATGGTATTACCCGTTCTTTCTGGATAAATCCGGATAATGCCGATATACGTTACTATGCTATTGACAATACTTCTTTAGTTGACAATGGCGATGGTACTGCTACTATTACAGGTACAATGGCGCATGTAAATGATGCCAACGATTCGTATAGTGTTTACTTAGAATTATGTGAGAAAAAATCATGGACAGAATGGTTGGCAATGGGACGCAGCTACAAAGCAGGTTCCGAATGTGGCGACCATACTACTTGGATGTATTACGATTTATGTAGTGGCACTTTAACTGGTACTGGCAACAATGCAGGTGAAGCATTAGATATTAGTCACTATCCAGAAACTAAAGAATTTGGTTTCCAAGTAGGAGAAGGTGCAAACGATAAAACTTGTGGTTACGGTATTAGCGGCTGGTTTACTTTTGCTGGTTCGGAAGAAGGACGTGGTGACATCAACTCTTTACTAGACAACTGTACTACGCCAACACCTCCAGAACCAGACCCAACATGCGAAATACCTAACAATGATAGCTACGAAGCTTGTGCAGGTGTTGATATTGATGGTGACGTAAGCAGCAACGATGGTGCTGCAACAGGTTCGTATGTTATTGCGGATGCGCCTACAAGTGGCGACTTATCTTTTAACGATGATGGTACTTTTACTTACAGTAATGATATCCCTGGCGATTACGAATTCTCTTACGAAGTATGTAATGGCGATAGCGGAACTACTACTACAGAGTCTTGCGAAATGAATAGCGGTTATGGTATGTTTTCTTATAATCCAGATCCTACTTGTGCATGGACATCTTGGGACCCGTGGATTAAATACGAAGGTTTAGACCAACAAGATTTAACTTATACCGCATACAGCAACGGTACGGCAACAATGACGGGTCGTTTACAAAATATAGATAATCCTTGCGAAGTTTGGGATGTATACATTTTGCTAGAAAACCAACGCAACTGGGAAGAATGGTCGGCATTAGGCCGTACTTATGTACTAGAAGGATGTGGCAACTATCCTAGCTGGGATTACTACGAAATTAACAACGATGTAAGTACCTGGACAGGTATTGGTTCTTGTAACAGTGGTCAGGAAGTACAAATTGGTCACCGTCCTGCTGATTTAAGCAAAGGGGTACAAGTTGGTTTAGGTGCTGCTGGTAACTGCGACAAAATTCAAGTACGTGGTTGGTACGATATGGGTGGCGATATTACTGCTTGTGCAGACTTTGGTGCCTCTATCGAAAACTGTGCTGTTGTTGACGCTGCTCCTGCTTGTTGCGAACAAGCTAAAGTAAGCATTAGCATTAACGATAACTTAAACATTACAGCTTCTGCTTCTGCAAGCGAATCGTGTGCTGGTACGTCTATCAACTTATCTACTAGTGCAAGCAATACGGCTGATTTTGTATGGTCTGGTCCTAACGGATACAGTTCAACATCAGCTACGCCTAGTTTAACCAATGTAACAGTAGCAATGGGCGGTACTTATAATGTAACCGTAACCGATGCAAACGGTTGTACAGGTACAGATGCCGTAACAATTTCGGTTATTGATTGTACTTGTGATTTGGCTAATCCTACTATTATAGCAACTTGTAACGACAATGGTTCCCCTACCGACCCTAGTGATGACACCTTCTCTTACACCATTAATGCTACAGGTACTAATGTAGAAGTAATGTACGATATTTCGGGTGACGATACACAAGCATTAGTACTTTACGATACCGCAGCAGGACCTTACGGACCATTCCCAATTAGTGGCGGCGATTTAAACATTACGCTTACCGATATGTCGGGCAACTGTAGTATTGATGCCGTAGTAGCTGCACCAAATACTTGTTCTAGTGATATATTTGATTTAGCATTAATTAAAACATTAGCCGATGGTCAATCAGAAATGATTACCCCGGGCAATGATGTAACTTATACCATTACCGTAATTAATCAAGGAGATGTAGCAGCTAGTTTTGTTCAACTTATCGACTATATTCCTAGTGGCTTCTTCCTAAGCACTAACGATGATAATGGATGGGGAATTAGTGGCTTAAATGCAACTTTACAATTAATGGATCCAATTCCTGCTGGCGCAGAAGTAAGTGTAAATATCGTATTAAGTACCGATGTAAACTTAATGTCTGGTGCTTACGATAACTTCGCAGAAATAGCAAGCGCAATGGATGCTACTAGTGGTTTCCCTGGCGATGATGACGATTCTGATGCAGATACAACAAACGATGATACGGTAGTAGATGATGTAGTAAACAATGCTGGTGGCGACGAAGATGACCATGATGTAGCAACGGTTATAGTAGAAGTATGTATGATGGAAGATGCTGGTTTAGCAAGTGTAAGTTGTGATAACAATTCAACAGCTACTAATCCTAACGATGACATCATCACCTTCACATTAAATCCTACAGGTATGAACCTAGGAGAAACGTATACTGTAAGTGTAGATGCAGGCTCATTAAGTGCTACAAGCGGTACATATGGTGAAGCTACGAGTTTCCAATTACAAAGTGGTTCAGCAGCCGTATTAAACGAAATTACGGTAACCGTAATTGATGCAGGTGATTCTAGCTGTGGAGTTCAGGCAGTAATTACCAATCCAGGTACTTGCTCTAATACATGTCAAGTTAGCGATGTTAACATTACAACTGCTTGCGACGATAATGGCACAAACACCAATCCTGCTGATGATACCTTTACCTATACGATTAGCGCAACAGGTGTAAACGGTAGTGCGGCTTACAACATTAGCGGCGACGATACACAAACGGATGCAGCTTATGGTACAGACCACACTTTCGGACCATTCCCAATTAGCGGTGGCGATTTAAGCATCACCCTTACCGATGCTTCGGGCGATTGTTCTACTAACCAAACTGTTACAGCACCAAGTGCTTGTTCTAATACTTGTTCAATTAGCGATGTTAGCATTACAACTGCTTGCGATGATAATGGTACAGCAAGCAATCCTGCTGATGACACCTTTACTTACACGATTAGCGCAACAGGTACTAACGGAAGTGCTGCTTACAGCATTAGCGGCGACGATACACAAACGGATGCAGCTTACGGTACAGACCACACTTTCGGACCATTCCCAATTAGTGGTGGCAATTTAAGTATTACGCTTACCGATGCTTCGGGCGATTGTTCGGAAACGGCAACGGTTACTGCGCCAAGTGCTTGTTCTAACTCATGTACAATTGGTGATGTTAGCATTACCACTACTTGCGATAACAATGGCACAGGAAGCGATCCTGCTGATGATACCTTTACCTATACTATTAGCGCAACAGGTACAAACGGCAGCGCTACTTACAGCATTAGCGGCGATGATGTACAAACAGATTTAGCTTACGGTACCGAACATACCTTTGGGCCATTCCCAGTAAGTACTGGCGATTTAAGCATTACCATTACCGATGCTTCTGGCGATTGTTCGGAAGCAGGAACTGTTACTGCACCAACTCCTTGTTCTAACCTAGCAAGTTTAGGTAACCAAGCCTTTATTGATTACAACTTAACAGGGACTTTTGATGCTGGTGATGAAGGTTTTGCAGGGCTTACTGTAAACTTATACGATGCAACAGATTTATCAACCGTAATTGCTACACAAGATACGGATGAGAATGGTTTATACTTATTCACAGATTTAGACCCTGATTTAGATTATGTAGTAGAATTTGTAAGCCCAGAAGGTTGGTATCCTACTTATCAGCAAAGTACAGGTAGTGCTGGTGTTGATAATACGAGTGATGTTCCAGAAAATGGCTTCTCTGACTTAATTGATTTAGACCCAGGAGAAACAGATTTAACAATTGATGCTGGCTACATTAGAGAAGGAGCTATTTCGGGACGTGTATTTGTTGATAGCAATGACAATGGCACACAAGATGCTGGCGAAGCAGGTGTTGACGGTATGGAAGTTACCTTAACCAACGAAACAGGTAATGTAATGACAGGAGTAACCGATGCAAATGGTAACTATACTTTTGCTAATCTGTTCCCTTCTGAAGTACCTTGTATAGTTGCAGTAGTTAGCATTCCTGAAGGAATGGAATTAACAACAGCAGATTCGTTTAGTACGCCCGTACCTTTTGGCGATGAAGTAGTGATAGATTTTGGTATTAAAGATGTACCATGTTTACCATTTACCGCTTCCTTATGTGTGCCAATAGAAGAGTCGATTACGATTTGTCCAGAGTTTTGTGCAGGTGCATTAAACATTATCGAAACCACTTCTACAATGCCAGGCGATTGTATGGTAGAAATTACAGGACCTGACTGTATTAGCTACAAAGCTTTAACAGGTTTCTATGGCACAGATGTATTAACCATTAAAGCATGTAACGATTCGGGTACTTGCGAAACCATCGAAGTAACCTTCTCTAATGAAGGCGACTGTTCTACAGGCAATGAAACACCTGTAGCACAAGATGATGCCGCTACAGTAGACTGTGATGCAACAAGCATTAGTATTGATGTAACAAGCAACGATAGCGATTTAGAAGACAGTACGGTAAAAGTAATGTCGCATACACCAGCTAATAATGGTACGGTTAGCTACAACGAAGCTACTGACATGTTCGACTATACACCAGATAGTGGCTTTAGCGGTCCAGATGCCTTCACTTACCAAGTTTGTGATTCGCAAGATGCATGTGCTATTGCACAAGTAATTATTACCGTAGAAAGCTGCGATGATGGCCCTTGTGTACCAGAAGTATTATTTGTTAAGGAAAACAGCACAATAAATGATGCTAAAACAATTGCACGCTTAGAAGAGATGGGATATATTGTAACACCTGTTAATTCTTCTGTGGCAACCATTAGCGATGCCTTTGGTAAAGACTTAATCTATATCAGTTCTTCTTCTGTTGCTAGTACTTTAAAAGGACTTTACCGTGATGTAGCAATACCTAGTGTTGTAGCAGAACCATGGGTAATGGACGATATGAAAATGTCGCTTGCTCAAGGTAGCTATAATAGTCAAACCAGCATTACAATTACTGATGCATCAAGTCCAGTAGCGGCAGGTTTATCTGGTACCGTAACTACTACTAGCAAATCTCGTAAATATGCTTGGGGACAAGCGGCAGCTAGTGCAACTGTAGTAGCTAGTTTAGTGGGCGAAACTACTAAAGCGGCCATTTACACTTACGAACAAGGTGATGTAATGCGTAGTGCTGTACAAGCACCTGCTCGTAGAGTTGGTTTATTTATGATGGGTAGTGTTCCTAGTAAATTAACCGCTGATGGCTGGGACTTATTTGATGCTGCTATTACTTGGGCTATGGGCGACAATGCTTGTACTAATCGCATCTACTGTGCGCCTCCTGCACAAACCATTTTAGTTTGTCCGGAGTTTGCCACTTTAGGTGCAGATGCTACGATTACCAATGTAAGCAGCAATCAAACAGCAATTGTTGAAGCAAATGGCACTTGTGTGGAGTACAGTTCTACCCCGTTATTTACTGGTGTAGAAGTATTAACCATTGAAGCTTGTGATGGTGCAGGTAATTGCGAAACAGTAGTAGTAAGTGTAAATGTAAATGGCGATTGTGGCGGTGTTGTTGGTCCAGGTGGAACAGCTGGTAAAACAGCAAATCCTGCGGAGGAATTAGCTACAACAACTCCTGATGCACCATTAACATTAAGTGGCATTAATCCAATTCCTGCTAGTAGTAATATCAATATTACTTTCTGGAGCGAAACAGACGTACCACAAACCAACATCTTTATTTACGACCTTACTGGTAAGCAAATGCAAGTAATTCCTGTAGTTGCTACCGAAGGCTACAATCAAGTAAGTATGGATATTGCTCACTTACCTGATGGTGTGTATTTATTAGCTATTACTACGAAGGAAGAAACGGTTCATGCTAAATTTATTAAGCATTAAATAACACCGTTAAAAACGATGTTAACTAACCTAACAGTACTTTTTTAATGGATTGGTCTCCATTATAAATCTCATTATTACATCCCCATACACTTTTTATAGTGTGTGGGGATTTTTTACAACACGAACATAAATATGCAAGCTTTTCATTGATTCTTTGTACTAAATCTGTCTAAAGCATAGTAAATCCTGTATAACAAATGCTTGTTTCTCCTAGCAGGGACAAATAGTGTTTGATTTTAAATTAAAAATAAAAATTACTGTAAACTACTGTTAAAAAGCACATTAGCAAATCTTTTCAGATGCATAATCACCAAGCTATCAAAATAGTGGCATGATTTTTTCCGCATATATTTTTGTAGATAAAATTCCGTCCTAGTAGTAGCGCATCTTTTTTATTATTTCTCAACTCCTTATATACTTGCATATTGCGCTCACACCTTTTAGGTGCAACTGCACTTATTCTTTCCCCCTATACTAAAATAAAAAAAGAGCTAGAGCTAATAATTAACAACAGCCAAAAAATGAAGGCTGCACCATTAACCCAAGCAAAGCATTTTTTTAATGCTACTAATTTAATCTAAAAAAAATGCTGATGAGCATTTTCACCCAACCAACCATTACAATACCTAAGTAGTTTTTAACAAACTACGAAGCAACAATTTCAATTTAAAAATTAAGTATTTATGTGGCCAAACCTAAAGCTTAATTTAGTTTACAACACAAAAACATTAGAAAAAATGCAAAAAGAGTACACACTCCAAACTGTAAAAAGACAAAGTCTTTCTTTTCTTAAAACCAGCTTAGTTTTAAGCTTATTATCAATATTAACATTAGGTACTTTTACAACAATGGCTTATGCCCAAGGAGATGAGTCCGATTGTATCAATGCTCCAGAATACAATGTAACGACTCCTCCATTTTGTACGTCAGACAGCCTGTTTCAAGTAGGTGTAACTGCTATAGGTAGTAGTGGCGAGTACATTATGGGTACTAATTACAATGGCGTACAGGTAATGGGCATAGAAGGAGTAGAAGCTTTCTTAGTCTATCAATCAGGGCAGGATTTTTATGATGTATATGTAATAGATGCCGCTACAAATTGTGGTGCAGATTACATCATTCCTATAGAAGATCCTTGCGAAGTGGAACCCGAAATTCCACCTTGTATATGTCCAGCAATTTATGCTCCTGTATGCGACAGCAACGGCATCACTTACGAAAACGAATGTGTAGCCCAGTGTGCAGGCATTACCGAATTTATAGATTGTGGGCTAACAACATCAACAGGATGTGGTTTAGTAAATAATCCTTTTGGTTTCGATTGGATCATTGATCTTCAGGAGGATTATAATAATGGCACCTTATCGTGCTTATGTCAAGATGAGATTACTGCTTACTGTAGCAATGGCGAAATAATTTACAAAGTAGGCCCATCACCAACTTCTGGCTGTGCCGATTATATTTCTATTGTGTACAATAGCGCAGGCGAACCATTATGTACAGATGGCGGATTTTCGGGCGGCGACTGTTTCGAGATACTAGCAGATGTAAGCGTAATTGACGTAATGCCATTATGTGAGGATGGATGTGTTTGTCCAGAAATTTATGCACCTGTTTGTGCCAATGGCATTACCTTCTCCAATGAATGTTTTGCACAATGTGAAGGCTATACCGAATTTACAGATGGGGAGTGCATAGAAGATTGCATCTGTCCATTTATATATGCCCCTGTTTGTGCTGATGGCATTACCTTTTCTAATGCTTGTCAAGCCGAATGTGCAGGCTACACCGACTTTACAGATGGGGAGTGTGTAACAAATGAACTTTCATGTGGCGTAGAAAATCCTGCAACAGACTTACCGTGGTTAGCAGCACTTATTGCCAACTATGAGGAAAGCAATTTTAATTGTTACCAAGAGATTCACCAATACGAGTACAATGGAGAAACCGTATTTTATATTCCAAATGCTGGATGCTTAGATGTGCCCAGCGTAGTATACAATTGTGAAGGGACGGTAATTTGTTCTATTGGTGGCTTACTACTCGACCCAGCTTTAGAATGTCCTGGTTTTGGCAATGATGCTATCCCACAAGGAGTTATCTGGGAAAATCCAAATTGTTTCTGTCCATTCCCAACCATTTTCGATCCCGTTTGTGGCGACGATGGCACTACTTATGCAAATGCTTGTGAAGCAGAATGTGCTGGTGCAGCTTGGACACCAGGTGCTTGCGAAGTAGACACTTGTTTAGCGGATGGCGGCATGATAGTATTAGATAATGAGGTATTATGTTCGTTTGGCATCATTGGCTTCCAACACGTAACTACTGCACCTAGCACCTACGAGTATACATACATCATTAGCAACACGACAACAACGCCCGAATACTTTCAAATCCTACCAGAACCTTATGCATTCTATATGCCACAAGGCGAGAATTGCATTTATGGTTTATCGTATAATCCTGCCAACCCGCCTAACTTAGCAGCAACAAGCCTAGAAGAATTAAATAATGGTGGCGGCTGTTTTGCTTTAAGCGACTGTGCTTCCGCATTTATGTATTACTCTCCAGAGTTTAATATTACTACCGAGCCATTTTGTATAGAAAATGGTTTATTCCAAGTGGGCGTAACCGTTTATGGCGGTAGCGGCGAGTACGTAGTTGGTACCAACTACGATGGTACAGAAGTATTTGGCGTAGAAGGAGAAGAAGCCTTCTTAACCTTTGAATCAGGACAGGGTTTCTTCGGCTTATATCCTTACGATGCTATAACAGGCTGTAGTAATGATTACGTCATTCCAATAGAAGACCCAGGTTGCGGATTTGGTTGTATTAATGCCCCCGAATACAATGTAACAACTCCAGCATTCTGCATAGGAGACAGTTTATTCCAAGTTGGGGTAACGGCTTATGGTGGTAGTGGCGAGTACATCATTGGTACCAATTACGATGGCACACAAGTATTAGGCGTAACAGGCGAAGAAACTTTCTTAACCTATCAATCAGGACAAGTTTTTTACGATGTATATGTAACAGATGCCCTTACAGGTTGTGGTACAGATTACATCATTCCAATAGAAGAACCAAATTGCGAAATGATACCTTGTGTATGTGCTGCTATATACGCACCAGTTTGCGCCAATGGCATCACCTTCGGAAATGCTTGTTTAGCAGCCTGTGAAGGGTATACTGATTTTACACCTGGCGAATGTGTAGATGACGGACTTGTTTGTGGCGTAGAAAATCCTTTAGAAGATTTAACATGGTTAAGCGACCTTACCTT
>JAHDBT010000665.1 GCA_020630215.1 Bacteroidota bacterium | reverse complement strand
ACCGAACTTAATGTACTAGCAGATTTTGACCCCATCATCCCTGATGTTTACCAAAATGTAGATTATGTAATGCTAGGCAATTTAACGCCAGAGCTACAAGGCAGGGTTATTAACCGACTAACTAAACGCCCCAAGTTTATCGCAATGGATACCATGAACTTTTGGATGGACGTAGCAATGGACGATCTCAAAAAAACAATTAGCCAAGTAGATATGCTGATGGTGAACGATGAAGAAGCACGTCAGTTATCGGGCGAGTATTCTTTGGTAAAAGCGGCTCGGGTTATTCGGGAAATGGGTCCTAAATATTTAATCATTAAAAAAGGCGAACACGGTGCCTTACTTTTCCACGGCGAAAACGTTTTCTTCGCCCCAGCCATGCCGCTAGAACAAGTGTACGACCCTACTGGCGCAGGTGATACCTTTGCTGGCGGTTTTATGGGCTACCTCGGCCACACCGACGACCTATCGTTCGACAATATGAAACGCGCCATCGTTTACGGTTCGGCAATGGCTTCTTTTTGTGTAGAAAAATTTGGTACGCAACGCATCGCCCAAATCAATAAAGCACAAATGGATAAACGCCTGCAAGATTTTGTAGATTTAATGAGCTTTGAAGTGTAGTTTTTTAGCGGTTAGATTTAGCGGTCAGCTCATTCGCTTGCGCTCATTGTCAGTGGTCAGAACGCTTCGCTGTCAGTTTATATGCTGGCGATTTTTTTTAGCGGTCAGCTCATTTGCTTGCGCTCATTGTCAGCGGTCAGAACGCTTCGCTGTCAGTTTTATATGCTGGCGATTTTTTAGTGGTCAAATGGCTACTTGTTATTTTAAACAAAATACCTTTTCAATAAAAGGGATGCTCCTTAATCTATATTGAATACTTTGGATTATAGCATCCCTTTTTTTTATCCGTATTAGAGGAAAAATGTTAGCATTTGAATGATTCAGATATTTGGATTTTTTGCCGACCTAATTGTCGGTATTTGGATGATCCAGAGGTGCGATTTTTTGGATGTGATACTGACATTAACAAAAATTCCGAAATCCCGTAGGGATGACCGACATTGTAGACCTAGAATTTATTCTAGGGTAAATAAAAATCAAAGGCCATGTTTACAACAACACCCCAATTATACACCTACTACCAACAACACCCAAACATAATTACCGATAGCCGAAAGGTTGTAACGGGACAACTATTCTTCGCCCTAAAAGGTCCTAGTTTTGATGGCAATAAATATGCTGCCGCTGCCCTAGAAAAAGGTGCTGCTTACGCTATTATTGATGATGCCACTTACCAAACCAACGACCGCTGTTTACTAGTAGAAGATGTGCTAACAAGTCTGCAAGATTTAGCTCGTCATCACCGCCAACAATTGTCTATTCCAGTAATTGGTATAACAGGGTCAAACGGCAAAACAACAACCAAGGAGTTAATAACCGCTGTACTCAGCAGCACCTACCGCACACAAGCTACTAAAGGTAATTTAAACAATCATATTGGCGTGCCGCTTACCCTATTATCATTTCAACCCGATATAGAAATGGCAGTAGTAGAAATGGGAGCCAACCACATCAACGAAATTGCCGAATTGTGCCAAATTGCGCTTCCTAATTACGGACTGCTTACAAGCATAGGCAAAGCACACCTCGAAGGTTTTGGCAGCATAGAGGGCGTAATAAAAGCCAAAGGCGAACTGTTTGATTTCATTAGCGAACACAAGGGCGCAGCTTTCGTTAATTTAAACGATGCTCGTATTTCTAATATGGCTTTTAGCTTGCCTAATCGCAGCACGTATGGTAGTAATGTATCGGCAAAAGTAAATGGAGCCGTTGCGGTTGCCGAGCCGTATTTGGGGGTGAACTGGCATTTATCTGCTAGTAATACGCTGCTAATAAACACACAATTAACAGGCACTTATAACCTTGATAATATTTTAGCCGCCATTGCAATTGGTACGCATTTTAATATCCCTCCAGAAATTATTAAAACGGCAATTGAAGGATATATTCCAGCTAACAATCGCTCGCAGGTAATGCAAAAAGATAGCAATACCTATGTGCTAGATGCCTACAATGCCAATCCTAGTAGCATGAAAGCCGCATTGCAAAATTTTGACCAATTAGTCGCATCGCAAAAGGTGGTTATTTTAGGCGATATGTTGGAACTAGGAAACTACAGTTTAGCAGAACATCAGGAAATAGTGGATTCCCTAAAACAAATGGATTTACAGCAGGTAGTGCTAGTAGGAGCAGAGTTTGAAAAGACCAGTATTCCTAGCAATTTTTTACATTTTTTGACTTCTCAAAATGTTAAGGAATGGTTTGATAAACAAGCATTTGCCAATACGCATTTTTTAATAAAAGGGTCTAGGGGAATTGCTTTGGAGAGGATACTAGCAGCATCTTAGAATGACTGACTTTGGATTTGTGTTTTTAAGAAAAAAGGCTTATATTTATTAGCTGTTCTATTGGATTTTTTAAAAGATTAAAATTATGAATGCCATAAAAGATAAAACTTATACCGTAGAAGAATACTTAGCAATGAATGCTGCTTCTGAGGAAAAATGGGAGTATCATAATGGACGTATATATGCGATGGCTGGAGGTACGGCTGCTCATAGTATTATTTCTCAAAATACTAGAAGAAGATTATCTGAAAACTTAGATGATACGGATTGTATTGTTTATGATAGCGATATGCAACTATATATTGCCAGTCAAAACTGCTATGTTTATCCTGATGGAATGGTTGCTTGTGGAAAACAGGAATACACCAATGATAAACAGTTGCAATTAACCAACCCCATTTTAATTATAGAAGTACTTTCGGAAAGTACTAGAGAAAAAGATAGAACAAGTAAATTTAGTTGGTATAGAACCATACCGTCCTTTAAGGAATATTTACTCATAGATGCAGATAAAATATGGATTGATTCTTTTTATAAAGAAGCAAATGATTTTTGGCGATTCGCTTCCGCCTCTAAACTAAGTGATAGTATTTACTTACATTCCCTACAAATAAGTCTTTCGGTAAACGATATTTATAATAAGGTGGGGGGATTAATAACAGCAGAAAATCAGTAAAGATTAAAATTATGAATGCCATAAAAGATAAAACTTATACCGTAGAAGAATACTTAGCAATGAATGCTGCTTCCGAGGAAAAATGGGAGTACCATAATGGACGGATATATGCAATGGCCGGAGGAACGGCACCTCATGCTAAAATAAGTACTAATGTACTTATTGAAACGGGGACTGCTATTAAAGAAAGGGATTGTGTTGTTTATAATAGTGATATGCAACTATATATTGCCAGCCAAAATCGCTATGTTTATCCTGATGCAATGGTTGCTTGTGG
>JAHDBT010000664.1 GCA_020630215.1 Bacteroidota bacterium | reverse complement strand
CGGCTTCGCTATGTTGCGCCGTTGTAAAGTGTTAATTTTACAAAAACAAAATAAATGCAAGCAGCTGTACACAATTTTAAAATCTAAAAATCCGTTATTAAATTCGTATAAATCATGAACAAGAAAAATTATTTTTTACTCCTCATCATCAACTTATTGTTACTAGGAAGTATTAGTTTGATGAGCAGTTGTAAAAGCTTAAAAAAGCAGAAGTGTAAAGAGTGTCCAGAATTTACGGAACAACAAACACCATTGCAAAAAGAGCTAACAACAACATCGGCATCCATTTTAAAAGCGGATGCGTTAAATAATTAATAGCCTCATTGTACTACTACAAAGTCAGTCATTCCTACGGAATTGAAAAACCGTTGGCATATAAAAACTGACAGCGAAGCGGTCTGACTGCTGATAGAGAGCGTCAGCGAACGGTCTGACTACTGACCACTATTTATTAAAACAAAATAATTAACTCGCTATGAATACAAAGTTTTTAAAATCTGCATTGGTCTTGTTTATGGCAATGACTTTATTAAGCAGTTGTGCCGCTATGAAAAAGAAGAAATGCGATTGTCCTAAATTTAATGATGCTACGCCTATTGAACGCAGCATTGATTTAGAACAACCGAGTGTAGAGATTGTATAAAATACCATTACAATAATAGCCATCGAATAAGGAATAGCGAGCTAATCGTTATTCCTTTTCGTGTTTAGGGGGGGATAAGAAAAATCATTAAAGAGAGGTAGAGAAAATTCATGAATTTTCTCTACGTACACCACAATAAAATCGTTGGCAAGAAAAATTCCTTATTGGGTACTTATCATTCAAATTACGTCTTGGTACTTCAACATTTTCCAATATTCTTAGCTACAAGTATTCGCCGTAATACTGCGTTTTGCGCCTTGTCTATTAAAAAACCTCTTTGTGAAAACTTGTAAATTTATTTTTGTACTATGCCTAATATTCCCTTCATCCTTTGTACTTTTGTAAGCTTTTTGTCATTGAGGGCAAAAATGCATCATTTCAAAATCTTTATAGTACCTATTGAACCTTGAAAAAAGCAACTAGAACTACCATTTATAACGTTCCATTTAAAAGTAATTGTAGCATATTTCTACCTAGCTCCAATTTATGGACTTGGGTAATATTGCTGTTGATGCTAAGTTTACTAACGACTGCTTGCGGCTTGTTTGGCGAGCGCAGTTCGGGCGAAGGCGAACCCGTAGCGAGGGTATATAATAAATACTTGTATCGGTCGGATTTGGAAGGCTTGGTAAACGACAATATTTCGACAGCAGACAGCAGCGACATTATTAACTACCATATTGATAGTTGGATACGCCGCAACCTACTCCTCAACGAAGCCGAAGACCGATTGCCAAACGATAATGATAAATTAGAAAAACAAGTACGAGATTATAGAGCGTCTTTATTGCTGTTTATGTTTGAGCAAGAATTGCTATCTGAAAATTTAGATAGTGTGATTAACGAACAGCACGTAAACGATTATTATGAGGCACATAAGGCAGGATTTGTTTTGCGAGACAATGCCATTAAAGCCAGTTTTGTGGTAGTAAAAAACGAATCGCCTCATAAGGACTCGGTAAGAATTTGGCTCAACAGCATGAACAATCCCGCTGTAGAAAAACGCCTCAAAGAATACTGTTTTCAGTATGCTGGCAGCTTTACCTTAATTCCTATTTGGTATGAGTTTGAGCAGTTTCGCAAAGAAATTCCGATAGCAACCGACGATGCCAAAAGCTTTTTACAAAACAATACCTTTTACCAAACAAGCGATGCCGTTAATACCTATTATGTAAAAATTGTAGCACACGGACTGAGTGGCGATGTTGCCTCTTTAGACTACAAACGCAACGACGTTAACAAGATAATTATTAACAAACGTAAGCTCGAATACATTAAAGAAATTAAAGACCGAATTTACCAAAATGCGCTTAATAACAATCACTTTGAAGTATATTAATATGTTTATACCAACTGCCAAACCTATGCTTAAATTTTTTGTCCTACTACTAATTTTGCTGGCATTTTCGCCCCAACAAAATGCACAAGCACAAGAGCAATTACTCGACGAAATTATTGCTGTAGTAGGTGATAAAATTGTACTAAAATCTGACGTAGAAGTGCAATACTTACAAGCACAAACACAAGGTGCAGAAGGCGGCGAGGAAGATTTGAAATGTCAAATTTTAGAGCAGTTGTTGCTACAAAAAATGTTTCAAACCCATGCTGTTTTAGATAGTATTGAAATAAGCCCAGAAGAAATAGAACAGGAACTAGACGGACGGATTCGCTACTTTTTACAGATGTTTGGTGGCGACCAAGAAAAGCTAGAAGCTTATTACCAAAAATCGGTTGTAGAAATTAAAGAGGAGTTTAGAACCGATGTGCGAGAACAACTCCTAGCACAACGAATGCAAAATCAAGTAATTTCGGAAGTGAGTGTTACGCCTTCGGAGGTGAAGGATTTTTTCGACCAAATTCCTGCTGATAGTATCCCTTATTTTAATGCCGAAATTGAAGTGGGACAGTTGGTACTCAAACCAAAAGTAACCAAAGCCCAAAAACAAGCCGCTAAAGATCAGTTACTAGGAATTAAGTCCCGTATTGAGGGCGGCGAAGATTTTGCCGAACTAGCAGGCACTTACTCCGAAGACCCTGGTTCGGCAGTACAAGGGGGCGATTTAGGATGGGTATCTCGTGGCGATTTTGTGCCTGAATTTGAAGGGGCAGCCTTTAAACTAAAAGCAGGGGAGTTATCGGGCATTGTAGAAAGCAGTTTTGGCCTACACCTCATACAAATGCTAGAACGCCGAGGCGACCGCATACACACCCGACACATTTTACTACGCCCCAAAGTTTCCGAAACAGAAATAGCGGCCGCCAAAGTACGCATCGACAGTATTAGAAATATATTGGTGAATGATACCCTAACTTTCCAAGAAGCCGTAGAAAAATACTCGGAAGATGAAGCCACCAAAAGCAGCGGCGGTTTAATTTTCAATCCCCAAACCAGCACCTCCACTTTTGAAATGGACCAACTAGACCCTACCATCTACTTCACCATCGACACGCTCCAAGAAGGCGACATCTCCGCCCCCGTACGCTACGAAATGCGCGACGGCACGGAAGCCTACCGCCTGCTACACATTTACAGCCGCACCAAACCCCACCTCGCCAACCTAGCGGATGATTATGACAAGGTGAAACAGGTAGTAGAAATGCAAAAAAAGCAAGAGGTTTTAGGCGAATGGATAGAACGTAAAGTTCCCAAAACTTATATTAAATTGGATGGGGATTATGGCGGTTGTGAGTTGATGCAGAAATGGGTTGATGCGGCGGCGGA
>JAHDBT010000663.1 GCA_020630215.1 Bacteroidota bacterium | reverse complement strand
TAACCATTCAACAATAAAACCAGCACCTACAACAAACTTAATGCTTAACTACTTTTGCGTGTGCATACGAGTACCAAAAAGTAGCCCCAAAACCAAAAAAGGCTAGGATGTAAAACGGCAATAATTCCATAGAACCCGAATAAAAAGAATAGCCAATACCAAATAAAAAGTAGAGGGAAAAGAGGGCTTCTACAATGGTAAGGGTGGTTATTTCTTTGGAGGTATATTGCTTGTCCTGCCAGTTGTCTTTGGTGTTGCGGATATTAAATTTGGGGGTACGAACAAAAGGGGTTTTTTCTCCTAGCCATCCTCGTATGGCTGCTAGGGCATTGTGTAGGGATAAGCCTAGGGTAATGGCTAAAAAAATGGGAAGGATAAACAAGAAAGTTTTCCAGGTGGTTTTTAAATCCTTGGAGGTATTGCGTACTGAAGTAAAGTACATAAAGGCCACCATAATATTGGTCAGAAAAAAGAACGCTCCATATCGGATATAGTTCATTTCGATGAACTGGTTTTTAACCATTATCAACGGCACACTTAAAATAGCCGATAAAAAAATAACGATGTAAATGCTGCTGCTCAACAAGTGCGAAAAGGCATTGAGTTTTATAGGGAAAGGTAAATTAGCAGCCGCTACTTTAGGCAATATTTTGGCGGCCGTTTCTGCACCTCCTTTTATCCATCTAAACTGTTGCGATTTAAAGGCACGCATATCGGCGGGTAGTTCGGAGGGCGAACCTACGCCTTCTAGGTATTTAAACTTCCAGCCTTTTAATTGGGCACGGTAACTTAGGTCGAGGTCTTCGGTGAGGGTATCGGCTTGCCAACCGCCTGCATCTTCGATGGTTTTTTTGCGCCATACGCCTGCTGTGCCATTAAAATTCATAAAATAGCCTTGTATGTTTCTGCCAGTTTGTTCTACGGTAAAATGGGCATCAATAAAAAAGGCTTGTATTTGGGTTAGCAGCGAATAATGTTTGTTAATATGCTCCCAGCGAGTTTGTACAACGCCCATATCGTAAGCATCAAAATAAGGCAGGGTGCGTAGTAGGAAATCGGCATTGGGAATAAAATCGGCATCAAAAATAGCAATAAATTCTCCTTTAACTTGTGGCATTGCTGCTTGTAATGCGCCTGCCTTGTAGCCTGTTCTATCTACTCGGTGATGCAAGCTAATATCAAATCCTTTGGTTTTATATTCTTCCACCTTTTTACGACTAATTTCCAGCGTTTCATCAGTCGAATCGTCTAGTACCTGAATTTGTAATTTATCTTTTGGATAATCAAATTTGCAGATGGCATCTACTAGGCGTTCTACTACATACAACTCATTAAAAATGGGTAGCTGAATGGTGACAGGCGGATATTTATCGTCCTCCATATCTGCGGTCCATACTCGCAATTTTTCGGGATTGTTTTTTTTGTGTTTTTGATATTGGATGGCCAAGTTCATTTCTATGGTGCAGTACAATAGCAAACAAACCAAACAAAGGGCGTATAAAACAACAATGATAACTTCAATCATGAGGGGCGTGTTTTTTTTATGGCTACAAAGGTAGGTATTCAGGCGGTTTTATTTGTCGTGTAGGGTATAAAATAGCAGTCAGTAGTCAGAACGTTCGCTGACGCTCACTGTCAGATCGCTGCGCTGTCAGTTTATATGCTGGCGATTTTTTTAGGACACTTCGCTGTCAGTTGTCAGAACGTTCGCTTTGCTCGCTGTTAGCGGTCAGTTTATATGCTGGCGATTTTTTTAGAACGCTTTGCGGTCAATAATCAGTTTGGTTTTGTGTGTGCTTTTGAGTTTTCAGCATGTTCTTTTTGATTAGATAATTACCGATTTAAAACCTCCCAAATGACTAGCAAAAGAAGCAGCGAAGCCCTCAAAACTTCGTGCGACTTCGTGTAAAACTTCGTAAAACCTAGTGGGAACCTCCATACAAACTTTGTTTCAGCACTCCACTACCAATACTTAAAAATGGTGTATAAAATTTTATGTCCTGCTAAAAAAGTTCCTCTAACCGTGCCACTCACTTTCGATTGCCCGGCTACTCGTTGGCGGTATTTTACAGGAATTTCGGTACAGCGCATTTGGTAGCGTGCTGCTTTGACTTGCATTTCTACGGTCCATCCAAAATCTTCGTCTTTCATATCTAGGGCGACTAGGCTTTTCCATTTAATGGCTCTGAAGGGTCCCAGGTCGGTAAAGTGTACGCCGTACCGCCATTTAATTAAGTTGGCGGCCAACCAATTACCAAATAATTGGGGGATGGTCATGGCACCTCCTTGTCGTTCGCCAGTAGCACGGGAGCCAATTACGAGGTCGCAATTTTGGTTTACAATGGGGTCGATAAGCAGCGGTAACTCATCGGGATAGTCCGAATAATCGCCATCTAAAAAAACGATGATAGTAGGCTGTTCACTAGGAGGTTTTTGTTTGATGTGAGCAATGCCTTTTAAGCAAGCTTTTCCGTATCCCTGTTGTTTTTCTAGCAAAACCGTAGCACCTGCTGTCTTAGCAACGGCTGCGGTGTTATCGGTAGAGTTGTTATCAATAACGATAATCTCTTGCACCCATTTAGGAGGAATATCGGCAATCACTTTTCCTATTGCTGCTTCCTCATTAAGGGCAGGGATAATGATGTTGATGATGGTTTTTTCTGGGTACATGGTACTTTGTATTTGGTACTTAGATGGCTTTGCTGCGCCGCTTTGTAATAATAACGACTAAAAAACACCAGCAGAAAACTGACAGCGAAGCGGTCTGACTGCTAACAATGAGTGCGGCGAATAATCTGACCGCTAAAAAACAGTTACAAATGTAGTTAAATAATAGAGCTAAACTAGTCGGATAGTATTTATTTGTGCAAATGAACTAAAAAGGTATATAAAAACGTTAGTATGTTGGTTTTATAAGCTACATTTGAATTTTGATTTTTATTTCCAACTAATTACGTTTACCATCTTTTAAGTCCGCCTACTATGCTACATCCCAAGACTTCCAATTTTTTAATCCTCACCCTAAGCTTACTAGTCATTTTACTAAGCGTTTACACTTTTTACAACAGCTACGACCGAGAAATCTACAAGATTACCCAAGCCCGAAATGATATGCTGCAAATAGAATTAAACCAGCATTTTGCGAAACTAAAGGCTGCCGTAGCTAAAAACAAAGATTTGCTTACGGATAATGAACGTTTGCGTACCATGCCCGTTATTGGGGCGGATATAGTTGCTGATAGTTTGCATTATGTGGTTGGCATTGCTACTGGTGGAAATGCTGTGGGGACTAGTTTGTATGGGGGGAGTACAAGCACTAAAACTTTGGCTCGATTTAGAACTTATGAGGAGGTTCGGATGTATGA
>JAHDBT010000062.1 GCA_020630215.1 Bacteroidota bacterium | reverse complement strand
TTTATTTTTTTCATTTCACTTAAGCTACAAGCTAGTAAAAAAAAATCCCATTTCAAAAATCAGACTTCTAAAAAAAACCTTTCGCCATTCTTTTCAAAAACTTACGTAGCTTCCTAGAAGCGTTAGGACTTTCTGCCAGCACCTCAATCATATTTTTGCTAACTTTTTTTTGCCAGTCCATATCATCTAAATTTACGCCATCTAATAATGCTTGCAGTTCCTCATCGTGTTGCGTGAGTTGGTGAATTTCTAGCTCATACATATCATGTGTTTCTAAATTGTCTTTTTTATCGTAATTTCTAAACAACTGGAAAAAAGGCAATTTAACGCTATCTTTTGGGCTAGGTTTGTTTGCTAAAATGGGCGCAATTGCCAAGGCATCTTTAGCTTGTAGTGCGCCATTGCCAATATACTGTTCAATATTAGGCACTTTTTTAGCCGACGAAAACAAGGCATTTCTAACTGCCTCTACCCGTTGCCAAGGATGAGTATATTGTTGGTCGGCATATTTTTGTAACCACAAAGCTGCTGCTGCGGCCACTTGCGGTGTAGCTGCTGATGTGCCGCCGCCTCTACGGGTAAATACATTGGTAATACCGCCCACGTCTTCTAATAACGAATGACGGGCAAAAGGCACATTAGGGGTATAGGCAGCCATTGCCGTATCCATAACTCGTTTAGGTCCCCAATTGCCTTGCATCACCTTCATCGAGTTGTTGTGTTTAAAGTACGGTTCATCACTATAAGTAATGCCACATACGCCAATTACTCGGTTAAATCGGGCAGGATAAATCATTAAACGGGTAGGTTTGCTACCAAAATTATTGCCCGCAGCAGTTACCACCGTCATGCCCGATTCGTAGCAGCGGTTAATCATTTTTGCCCACAGCTTAGATGCTACGCCGCCCATACTCATACTTACTACATCGCAGCCGCTGTCTAATGTATGGCGTAATCCTTCTACAAAACGTTTGGTTTTTAGTAAAATCACCGACCTCGAAATCCGTATTGGCACAATTTCGGCAAAAGGTGCGCCGCCCAAATAGTCTTCAAAAATAACTTGTCCTGCCTCGTTTTGGTAGCGCATAAAATTACCAGCCAAAATGCCTAGGGTAGAAGTGCCATGTCCTTTCATCACCTCCTGTCCACTATTAAGGCGGTCAATGGCCGACATTAAGTTGTTATCCTTAGCTACAAAATTACGTTCTAAATCTTTGAGTATAAATTTAGGGCTTGATACGTGATTAGGGTCGTAGCCCGTATCTAAATGCCCGATACGGATGCGCTTGCCCTCGCCAGGGTCGGGGAGGCGGGCCGCTAGTAGCTGACTGTGCTTTAAGTGCCACGCAAAACCTTGTGCATTGGTTTCGGGATGCGCCCATTCGTCAAAGTATGTTTTGCTGCTAAAATCAACACTCATTTGCGGAGGCAAACCTCGGTGTTCTATATTCGGTTCGGCAAAATGTACGCCTCGGTCGCTGTATTTTTCTACTAAAGCATGGGCATGATCCCATTCATTTTCTGCATCCTCCTGCGAGTTTACCGACATCCACGTATTACTGTTAGCCGTAAGACTTCGTGTTAAAGAACGGTCGTTTTGTGTTTGTAAATCGGTTTCAAAAATCGCTTCGGCATTGTTAAAAATACTAGGGGCAGCATTAAGCGAACGAGCAGTTGTACGAGTTTCGGTTTGTGCTAAATTGGTGTTTACTTCAATTAAAATTTCAGGGTTTTTGTTCATTGGTGTAGTGATTAAAATTAAATAAAGGAATTTAATGGAGGCTTAAAAATAGAGCATTTTTTTTAATATTAAAACGAAATTAGGAATATTAAGTTGATACTTGACTACTGGTTTTTAACGAATAAAACATAACAATGACGCTACAAAAAGCACTTTTCTATGTTTACAATAATACTAATCTTAACTTTGCCCATCCTACTAAAACCGTAATCGCACTCAATTTTTTATTTATTCGTTCCTTAACCTTTTTTATATACAAACTAGAAAGCACACTTTACTATGATTAAAGACAAATCGAAAGCATTATACGACGAAGCATTAGACTACTTCCCTGGTGGCGTAAATTCTCCAGTAAGAGCATTTCGCTCTGTTTACGGTTTCCCCCTATTTATTGAACGAGGCGATGGATGCAGAATTTGGGATGCAGATGGTAACGAGTTTATTGATTTTTGCTGTTCGTGGGGACCATTAATACTAGGACACAATCCTAAACCAGTAAAAGAAAAAATATACGAAGCCTTAGAAAAAGGTACTTCCTTTGGCGCACCTACTGCCTATGGAAATGAGTTGGCCAAATTAATTTTGGATAATAATCAATACATCGAAAAATTACGGTTTGTAAATTCTGGTACTGAGGCCGTAATGTCGGCCGTACGTTTAGCGAGAGGATATACGGGCAAAAATAAAATCATTAAATTTGAAGGTTGTTATCACGGACATGTTGACCATTTACTAGTAAAAGCGGGTTCGGGATTGGCCACCTTTGGCGTAAGTTCTTCGGCGGGTGTACCAGCCGCATTTGCTGCCGAAACTATTGTTATTCCATTAAACGACCAAGCTGCTTTAACCGAAGCCTTTAACAAATACCCCAACGATATTGCCGCCATTATCATCGAACCCATTCCCGCTAATAATGGCTTAATGCTACAAGACCCTTCCTTTTTAGAATTTTTGCGCTTAAAATGCGATGAAAATAAGAGCTTGCTTATTTTTGATGAAGTAATTTCTGGCTTTAGAATAGGCTTTGAAGGAGCCGCTGCCTACTACAATATTCAACCCGATATTATTACCTATGGCAAAATTATTGGCGGAGGAATGCCCGTAGGAGCTTATGGCGCAAACAAAGAAATTATGTCACATATTGCACCCGATGGGCCTGTCTATCAGGCAGGCACACTGTCTGCAAATCCCGTAGCAATGGCCGCAGGAATTGCACAGTTGCAAGCTTGTTTGGCTCCTAACTTCTACGAAGACTTAGAAAACAAGACAAAAAACTTTGTTTTAAATATTAATAACTATTGTGCAAGTAATCAGTATCCCGTAAAGTTATTTAGCATTGGCTCTATTTTTTGGATTGCTTTTACCCAAGATGAAAGCATTAAAAGTGCCAATCAAATACAAGCAGAAAAGATGCAATACTTTAAAGAATTACACGCCAAATTGCTCGAAAATGGTTTATACGTAGGGCCTTCGGGCTATGAGGTAGGGTTTATCTCGGCAGCGCACAGCAAAGAAGACCTAGCACAAGCAGAAAAGGTGATTTGTAGCTGTATGACCGCCATTCTTAAAACCACAACTGTATAGCAAATGTCATAAAATAACCCAATAATTACACCCAAAATAGTCAAGTTACTGCATTGACTAAAAGTAAAATATGTAATAAAACTACCATAATACTTGTATTTTGCTTGAAGAATTGGAATTTATTGAGTAATTTGGAGAGGTTTATGTAATGTATGTAAAAAGTAAATTTTCAATATGGCTGTTTAATTTAGTAAATAATGAAAAATTATTGGTTATTAGTAAGAAGCAAACGTAGCTTTTAATAAACCATTTTTGGAAATAGGGGCTATCCTTTTTTTTGCACTTATTTTTACATTTACTAGTTCACTATTTATTTTTGCAAACAGCTGCACTATTTGGGGTATTTATGAAAAGGTTAAAAAACATATTAAATCCTTTGGCTATATACTATATTTTAGCCCTCTATGTTCTTGCTACTTTTGGTTGGTGGACAGTACTACACTTTAAAAATGTAGAACGCATTAAGCAGTTAGGTATTGAGAAAGACCTAATTATGTACGAGAAGGAAGGATTAAAAAGAGAATTTGTACAGGAAGCTCCTCACTTCGAGTCGATACTTGAAGAAACACAATCGAAGCGATTTATGATTGTAGGGGAGGGGATTGTATTTTTGTTGATACTACTTTTGGGAAGCTATCAGGTAATTTCTGGTTTTAAAAAGGAAATTGCTCTTAATCGGCAACAGCGAAACTTTTTGCTGTCGATTACCCACGAGCTTAAATCGCCTATTGCAGGCATACAACTGGCCCTCGATACCATATCGAGGCGGCCTGGATTGCCCGAGGATAGGCGCAATAGATTGTTGCACAATTCGATGAAAGATACGGAACGGTTAAAATCTTTAGTAGAAAATATTTTAATGGCTGCTAAAATTGAAAACCGAAGTATTACCTTCGCCTATCAAGAAGTAAGCCTTTCTAAATTGGTATACGAAATTGCCAATAAAATTAAGGAAGTGGCAGGGCAAAATTGTGTGATTAATGTGTACGTACAGCCCGATATTTACGTAGAAGGCGACCGTACTGCATTAACTTCGATGATAGTAAACCTAGTAGAAAACGCCATTAAATACACTCCCAAAAACGCAGAAATTGATGTTTCTTTATCTTGCCAAGATAATAAAATACAATTTATTGTTGCCGATAATGGCATCGGTATTTCGCAAGCAGATAAATCACGCATCTTTACCAAGTTTTACCGAGTAGGAAACGAAAATACTCGCAAAACTAAAGGCACAGGATTAGGCTTATTTCTAGTAAAACAATTAACCGATTTTCATAAAGGAACCATTGATGTAACCGACAATATTCCTAAAGGAACGGTATTTAGAATTACCCTACCTGGTGAGGTGATTAACGATGCATCGCTTTACGAAGAAGATACCGACGTGGCTACTGGAGCTATTAAAATGGCCTAGTTTTTAAATAGGCTAAATGAGTAGAAAGTACTTTTGTATAATGTATAAGGACTGCTCGCCACCTGAATTTTGTAGGTAATTGATTAGGCTATACTAAAAAACTAGCGAATTAAATGGCGGAATTAAAGCCGTCTTTCTACCAAAAGCGAAGCGTACTTTCTACCTTCTACCACTATTTAGCGAATGCTGAATAGTAAGCTTTTACAAAAATACCTTCTACAAACCAAATCATACGTATAACGCATGGCAAACAAAACGCTCTGGCGAAATTGGGGCGGCAACCTAAAATACCGCCCTTCTAAAGTAAGCTACCCCGATAGTGAAAAAAAGATTGTTAAACTAGTAAAAAAGTGTGCCGCTAAAAAACGAAAAATTAGAGCAATCGGTTCTGGGCATTCTTGGACACCCCTCTGCGAAACGGATCAAATATTGGTTTCTTTAGACGAATACCAAGGAATTGAAAGTGTAGACCAAGATAAAATGCAGGCTACTGTATTTGCAGGCACTAAAATTCAAAACCTCACCGCCTTATTATTTAAGCATGGATTAGCAATGGAAAACCTCGGTGATATAGATGTACAATCTATTGCAGGGGCAATTAGTACGGGCACACATGGAACAGGCATTAGCATGGGCAACATTCCTACGCAGGTAGTTGCTATGGATATTGTAATTGCATCAGGAGAAGTTGTGCATTGCTCAGAAGAGGAAAACCAAGACATTTTTAAAGCCGCACAAATATGTTTAGGCACGCTAGGAATTATTAGCAAAATTACCCTACAATGCGTACCTGCCTACAAATTAAAATACGACATTACCAAAGAAAGCGTAGAAGATGGACTAGAGAACTTAGCCGATTATATTGCCAACAACCGCAACTACGAATTTTACTGGTTTCCGCATACCAATACCATCCAAAATAAATTTAGCAACATTACCGATGAGCCTGCTCAAAAAAGCACCCCCCTTAATTTTATTAACGATTATGTGCTAGAAAACGGCCTCTTTGGAGCTATCAGTGCAGTAACAAGAGTAGTACCTCGCACATCCAAATCGGTCGCCAAACTGTCGGCGGCGGCAGTAGGTACGGTATCTAAGGTAAATTGGAGTCATTTGGTGTATGCAACGCCTAGGTTGGTAAAGTTCAACGAAATGGAATACAACATTCCAATAGAAAGTTTTAACGATGTATTTTTAGAAGTCGTAGATGCCATCGAACGCTATCAATTTAAAGTTCATTTTCCGCTAGAAAACCGCTTTTTAAAAGGTGATGATATTTACCTCAGTCCAGCCTATCAAAGAGACTCGGCGCACATCTCCCTGCATGTATATAAAGGCAAAGCCTACCAAAAATATTTTAAAACAATGGAAGCCATCTTCCTCAACAATCAAGGCCGTCCGCATTGGGCAAAAATGCACAACCTTACCGCCGAACAACTTGCCCCTAGGTATCCTATGTGGAACAAATTTCTAGCCATTCGCCAACAACTCGACCCCAAAGGTATGTTTTTAAATGCCTACCTCATGAATTTGCTAGGGGTAGAAATGGAAGATTTGGGGTAGGGATTTTTGGTAGCGGGTATTTGGTCCTTGGTATATGGTACTTGGACGACTCTATGGGATGGTTAGGAGGGAAGTTAAGGAGTAGAAATACAAAATAACAAGCAGCGTTAGCGCTTAACCTCATTTTACTTCGGCGCATACACCTTTACTGCCTGTTTCAAAACAAGCTCCTTATCCAAACTCATTACCTTCATTTCATGCTTATTGTACATCGGAATCTGGTCGGTATAATCTGCTGCTGCCTGGTGCGTGCTAAAGGGGAGGAGCGTTTCAATTTTTTGAGGGCCGTCTTTGGAGAACGCTACAAAGTGCGTATAGCTATCACCATATATTAATTTGTATTTACCATCCTTATAAGGCTTTGCATATTGTGCCATTAATACATCGGCAAAACCATTAACCGCATAATCTTTATCATGACGCACAAAACGCTGTACCTTTTTTAGCGGCACTTTTACCGTTCCAAAATACTTCATCAAATGTTTTTTGGCGTGTTTTAATCCTTCCAAATAGGTTTTTTCATCCGCTTCTAAACCCGTAAAAAAGGGACCGTCTAAATGCCCTTGTTTTTCAAAAACATAGTTGAGCGTTAGCATCGTCATTGTAGCACCCTCACTTTCGGCATGGGCTTTTTTATCCCAGTTTTGTAGCACTTCAATCGCATCGCCTAGGTCTTTATGTTCGGTAGGTTTTAAGTTGTATAACGTAGCAATAGATTGTAAAAACTTGCTATCATCAGGATATTGCGAATCGAATTTTAGGGCTTTAAAATCTTTAAAACTATAGTGTTCTTTTTGTGTCAACAATTCCATAAAACGAGTAGCACGGTTGCTATTGCCTTTACTTTTTATAAAGTCCTCTGGCACTAGGCGTTCTGTCGGGTTTTCTGCTTCGCAAGTTGCATTATAAGGTGTATTATTCATATTAAAAATGTAGCCACAATTGGGGTTTTCTACCTGTGGTAATTCGTCCATAGTGTACCATTTTGTCCATAAGTTTTTACTAGTATTTCCAGGTTGTACTTCTTCCCAGTTGGCACTCGCATCACGTACAGGAATATGTCCATTAAAAAGGTAATAAAGGTTATCGTACCTATCAGCATAAACAATATTAAACTTGCCAATTTTTTGGGTAGCAACCGCCGTTTTAAATTCCTCAAACGTTTGGGCTTTATTCATTTCGTAGTATTGTTGTCCTGCTCCTGCGTGCATAATGCTAGGCGAGCGTACCGCATGAAAATGTCCTTCGGGCGATTTAAAAACAGGACCATGATCACTCCAATAAGTTACCTTTCGTACAGGTATTACAATCGGACCTACTTTTACTTTTAACCAAACAGGTCGCTTTTCCAATTTTTTCCATTCGCCATCCATCTCGTAGCGCAACTTTTTACTAGGGTGCATTTTTAAACGATAAGCATCAACGCCATCAAAATGGTTCCATGTTTTACCCCATCCTAAATGCTCATTATTACCCATAAATACCGAGGTGCCGCCCTGAAAAATAGCACCCGTAATATTTAATCCCTCCTCGCTGTGTAGGTGTACTTCGTAAAACGAAAAAGGACCTTCTAACTGGAAATGTGGATTGGTACAAAGGTAGGTCATGCCGTTTTTGGTAATGCTACTATTCATCGCATAAGCATTAGAGCCTACACCATATGGAAGAGCGTTGTCGTACTCGCCCGTTACCGCTTTACTTACTGCTCCTGCTACATCGTTAAGGGCAGCAAAAGTAACCAAGTAGCCCTGTACCACATTAACGGGTTTTATGGGAAGCAGTTTTTTAGAAGTTACCCGCTTCGGATACTTTTTGGCAAAAGCATTAATGCCTTGGCAATAGCCATCAATATATTTTAGGTAGTCGCTACTTAATTCGTTCATTGCTTTTTGGGCTGTTTCCTTAGCACCAATGGCATGTACAAAATAATCAACAGGCGCACCAGCTTTGCCCGTTACCCGGCCCATTTTGCCAGCCGTATTGAGCATCATTTCTTGCATATACTCAAACGCATCTTCGGCATTTGCCCAGGCTAACCCGTAGGCAACCTCTGCATCGGTTTTGGCAAAAATATGAGGTACGCCATATTCATCCCTAGCAATTTGTATGTTATCGGGATTTATTGGAGGGAAAGAAGTGTATTGTGCTTGTAATATAGGGCTTAAAGAGCATATAAGTACGACAATACAAAAAAAGGTTTTTAGTTTAGGGGAGTAATTAATCACTAGTTAAAAATTTAAAATTGATTCAAAAATATCGCAAAAGTATACAATGTGAATGGTTAACAATAGGCTTTGTTGCGAATGCAAGAACAAAGGTCAAAAGCATGACATTGTAAAGTGCCAATAAAATAAAAAAAACCTTATCTTTGTTACAACACCAAATATTATTTTTTTACCCTATTCCATTTATCCATTTTCTCCCCAGGTATTTAATACTTCAATCACAAAACTGGTTTTAACCAATCAAGTTATAGTAAACAAAATTGCCAAAATTAAGAATCATTGTATTATGAACAACAAGTATTTATTACTATTGTTGGTATTGGGGTTCATGGGTTTATTTTCTTATTATTACCATAGTACTACTTATTCTAGTACAAACGCTAATTTATCAAATAAATCCAACAACAAACAATCACCTACTTCTCAACAACTCAACAAAACAAAAAAGTATCGTAACAAGCTTGAAAAAAAACAAGCACCTTACGATTACCTAGGCTTTGTTCGCAGCTATCCCGATTTTAATATGGATATAGCCGCTTACCAAAAAGGAGTCGAAAAAGCACATCAACAAAATGCCCTTGCCGTAAAATCCAATGGTTATGAGGAACCTTGGCAACTAGAAGGCCCAACCAATATTGGCGGCCGTATTAATGTGGTAATTGGCGAACCTGGTAATGCCGATGTGCTATATGTAGGTTGCTCTAAAGGAGGGGTATTTAAAACAACCGATGGTGGCGAAAACTGGTACGCTATTTTTGACGACCAACCCTTTTTAGCTATTGCCGATATTCAAATTCATCCCAACGATGTAAACACCATTTTTGTGGCCACAGGCGACCCGAATATTTCGGGGTATTTTACCATAGGCGATGGGGTATACAAAAGTACCGATGGTGGCGAAACTTGGCAAAACCTAGGATTAGCACAAGGATACATTGCAACTAAAATTAGAATTAATTACAACAATCCTGATATAATTTATGTAGGCTGCATGGGTAATCCGCAGGAAGAAAATGGAGACAGGGGCGTATACAAAACCGTAGACGGTGGCGAAACTTGGACAATGGTATTGCCCACAGGTAACGATGCTGGAATTATAGATATGGTGATGCATCCTACTAACCCCGATATATTATATGCTGCTAGTTGGAATCGTTTGCGTAATAGCGAAATGAGCGTAACCTTTGGCGACAATGCCATTGTATACAAAACCGAAGATGGAGGTCTTTCGTGGCCAATGATGGACGAGGGGCTACCCAACGAACCTATGTCCCGTATTGGTTTAAGCATCTCCCAAAACAATCCCGAAAAGGTATATGCCTTATACGTAGATACCCTGCATCAGTTACACCAAGTTTACCACACCGCTAATAATGGCGATTCTTGGGCGATGCTATCAGACACGCTTGATTATCCAGAAAATGCCCTAGGAGGTTTTGGTTGGTATTTTGGTAAAATTGTATTGAATCCCTATAATGATGAGGAGGTGTATGTGCTAGGCGTAGATATGCATCGCACCAATAATGGAGGCAACTCGTGGGAAAACGTAACCAATGCATTTAATGTGCATGCCGATAAACACAGCCTCTTTTTTATTGACGAAACTACATTGGTACTAGCAACAGACGGAGGCTTGTACAAAAGTACGGATAGTGGCGAAAACTGGGAAGATATTGAAAATTTACCCAATACACAGTTTTACCGAGTTACCTACAATCCGCACAATATAGGCATGTATGCAGGAGGAACACAAGATAATGGAACCCTTGTAGGAAATGTAGATAGCCTAAATAACTGGGATCGTATTTATGGGGGGGATGGATTTACCATTTCCTATCACCCTACCAATCCTGATATCGTAATTGCCGAGTGGCAAAATGGCGGATTGGTAATTTCTAATGATGGCGGTGATAGTTTTAATGACTTTGCCTGGGGATTTGTAGAAGACCGACGCAATTGGGATATGCCTTATATTATTAGTAAAGATACAGACGAACCACTAAGGGTTTTTGCAGGAACTTACCGAATCCTAGAAAATACTTCGGGTAATGGCGACGAATGGACACCTATAAGTGAAGCCTTAACCGATAGCGTTGTTTTTGGCGACCGCTATCACACCCTCACCATCATCAATCAATCGGTCATAAATACCGACTATTTATACGTAGGTTCTTCCGATGGAAATGTACACCGAAGCTTGGATAGAGGCGCAAGCTGGGAAAAAATTAACAACGAATTGCCCGATAAATACGTAACAAGCGTAGTGCCTTCTCCTAATGAAGTAAATACCGTTTATGCAACCCTATCTGGTTTTAAAGGCGAAGGAATTGAACCCTATGTTTTCCGTTCTGAAAATAATGGCGATACTTGGGAAAATATTAGTGGCGACCTACCAGAAATAGGAGGCATCAACGATATCCTCGTTTTACCAAATACCCAAAACGACAGCCTACTTTTTGTAGGTACCGATTTAGGCGTTTATGCCTCTAGCGATTTAGGAGCAACTTGGCAACGACTAGGAGAGGGAATGCCCTTTGTAGCCGTTTTTGATATTGAATACGAACCAACCGAACACCGATTAATAGCGGGTACTTTTGCTCGTTCTATGTACTCCTATCCTGTGGATTCTATTGTTGATTTTGGACCATCAGTTGTTCTTAGTGTAGAGGGGGTAACGAATAAAAACATTTCTACACACATCAAAGTATATCCAAATCCTGCTAAGGAGTTGATTACGGTGGAAGTAAAAAATACTGCCAACGGCCAACTACCAACAAAGGAGTTGTGGATAAAAAATGTACAAGGGCAAGTAGTACAAAAATTATCCTCTTTACAAAATACACAACAAGTTAATATTAGCCAGTTAAGCAAAGGCACGTATTTTATTTGTACCCCCAATAACGATAAACAGTATTTACAGCAATTTGTAAAATACTAAACTTTGTAATACCTCTGCGTTAGCATGTGAAAACAATTTAGCGATTTAACAGTTTAACATTAAATGTAAAGTATGGAGGACTACATACACAACTTAGGTTAAAATAAACAGGTCGTAAATATCAATAAAAAAGCAGCACATCATCCCTATTATTTTTATAATAGCTTTGGTGCGCTGCTTTTTTTTGACTCCCCAAAGCTTTTTCTAACATCAAATAAATCTTATTCTATGTTGATATTGTAGTCCCCAACGAAAAAAAAATATAATGTACTTTTATTGAAGTTTTGTAGTACCTCTGCGTTAGCATGTAAAAACAATTTATCCATTTAACAATTTAGCATTAAGTGTAAATGTGGAGGACTACCTACGCAACTTGGGTTATAAGTCCCCTAAATAAGTTTATTAGCTTACTTTTTTCTATTACTTTTCATAAATAACTGCCGAAATGCTAAAATAAAGCTTACACTTTTGTACATTTGATCCCTTTTTGATAAAGCCAAGGCATAAGCGGTAGTAGTAAAAGGATAGAAAATAAATAAAGTATGGACATAAACCGAGTAATATTAATGGTACTAGATAGTGTAGGCATTGGCGAATTGCCAGATGCACACCTTTACAATGATGTAGGGAGTAATACTTTAGGAAATATTGCCAAGCTATATCCAAATTTACACATTCCAAACCTAGTAAAATTAGGACTAGGAAATATTGACCCAAACAATCAATTAACAGCAACAGCAACACCTACAGCAGCCTATGGCAAAGCCATCGAAAAATCATCAGGAAAAGATACCACAACAGGACATTGGGAAATTTGCGGATTAGTACTAGAACAACCATTTCCTACTTTCCCTAACGGATTTCCTGCTGCGTTTATACAACAATTTGAGGAAGCAATTGGCACCAAAACCATCGGCAATAAAACCGCATCAGGTACAACCATTATTAATGAGTTGGGCGATGAACATGTAGTCACCAAACATCCGATTGTATATACATCGGCCGATAGTGTATTTCAAATTGCCATGCACGAGTCGGTTTATCCTATTGAGCAGCAATATAAAATATGCCAAACTGCTAGAGAGATGCTAGTAGGCGAATACGAAGTAGGCCGAGTAATTGCCCGTCCCTTTATTGGCCAATCAGGAAATTACACCAGAACCAGCAGCCGAAAAGATTTTTCGGTACTGCCGCCAGATAATCTCCTCGATGCCATCCAAAAAAGTGGGCAAACCGTTTTTTCTATTGGTAAAATTGTCGATATTTTTGCTGGAAAAGGAATTAGCAACTATGTGAAAACTGCCAACAACCTAGAAGGGATTAAACAAACCATCCAAGCAATTGCAAAACCCACAAACGGACTCATTTTTACCAACCTAGTAGATTTCGATATGCTGTACGGACATAGAAGAGATGTAGTAGGTTACGCAAAAGCACTCATGGAGTTCGATGCCTATATTCCTGAAATTATCAGCCAATTAAAAAGCGATGACCTGCTAATCATTACCGCCGACCACGGCAACGACCCCTCTGCCCCAGGCACGGATCACACTAGGGAATACATTCCTATTATTAATTACAGCAACAACATTAAAGCAGGAAAAAACATAGGCACTCGCCAATCTTTTGCCGATATATCAGCAACCATTGCAGAAGCCCTATCTGTAAACCTACAAACTACAGGAAAAAGCTATTTTAAGGAAATGATTTAAAGCGGAGATGGATGAAAACGCTATCCCTAAAAAAAATCTCCTTTAACTAAAAAATAGCAACTCAAAAAAAAATGTTGTTTTTCGAGTCCTTTGTCTCAAATGTCGCCAGCATAAAAATCATCAGTAAGTAATCGTCAATATAAAAAATGGCTACTGAAAATGAGCGTTAGCGAATGAACTAAAAAACAAAAAACGGTCTACTGAAAACTAGCGACTAGCCACTAAAAAAATCGTCAGCATAAAAACTGACAGCGCAGCGATCTGACAGTAAGTGCCAGCGAACGGTCTGACCCCTGACTACTAAAAAAAAAATATGCTTGAATTAATAAAAAAGAAAAAAAGTGGCGATACGCTAAGTCGAGAAGACTACAACTATATAATAGATGGTTTTGTAGCAGGCGAAATTCCCGATTACCAAGTAGCGGCCTTTTTAATGGCGGTATATTTTAAGGGATTAAACGATGAAGAAACCGCCATCCTAACAGATGTAATGATGCGTTCTGGAGATTTAATCAATCTTTCCGCAATAAAAGGTATAAAAGTTGATAAGCACAGTACAGGTGGCGTAGGCGATAAAACCAGTTTAGTGCTAGGCCCTTTAGTAGCAGCAGCAGGCGTACCCGTAGCCAAAATGTCGGGGCGTGGACTAGGACATACAGGAGGAACCTTGGATAAATTAGAGTCCATTAAAAATTTATCCGTTAGTATGACCCGTACCGAGTTCATCGAAAAAATACAAGCACACAATATTGCTATTTGTGGGCAAAATGCAACCTTAGTTCCTGCCGATAAAAAATTATATGCTTTAAGAGATGTAACAGGAACCGTTGATAATATCTCGCTCATTGCTTCGAGCATTATGAGCAAAAAATTAGCCTGTGGTGCCGATGCCATTGTGATTGATTTAAAAGTAGGCGAAGGTGCGTACATGAAAACCGTAACCGAAGCCGAACCCTTGGCCAATATGATGATAGACATTGGCAAAAAAATGAACCGGGAAATTATTGTGGTTATTTCTGCCATGCACCAGCCACTAGGTTTAACCGTTGGCAATGCACTAGAAGTAAAAGAAGCCATCGAAACCCTACAAGGAAAAGGACCCAAAGATTTAACCGACCTTTGCCTAGTATTAGGCAGCTATATGCTAGTACTAGCCAAAGTAGTACCAACAAAAGAAGAAGGACTGGAGCGATTAAAAGCCTTGATTGATTCGGGTGCGGCCTTCAACAAATTTAAAGAACTGGTAAAAGCACAAGGCGGAGAAGTAGCAGTAGTAGAAGATACTAATTTATTACCATTAGCACAGTTCCAGCAAGTTTATAAAAGCCCTGCCGAGGGATACATTACCCACCTAAACGCCCTAGAGGTAGGTTTAGCATCTGTAAAACTAGGCGCAGGACGAGCAACACAAACCAGTAAAATAGATTATGGTGCAGGAGTGGTATTGCAAAAAAAGATAGGCGACTATGTAAAAAAGAACGAACCCCTAGCCACACTCTACGCCGATAACCAAGACCACTTTACCAAAGCCCTCGAATACATGGAATCGGCATACACTATCAATAAAGAAGCCGAACCACCAAAACCACTCATCATGAAAATAATTCGCTAACAAGACTTGGCAACCTACTGATAGCATTAAAAAGGTATTAGATACACAGCAAGTAAACAATCACCAACAATTAAATACTACAAACAACTAGGGGAAACCCACCTAAAACAAACACGAACATAAAACAAGTAACGGTACTAAAAAAAAGGAGATTCAGCAAAACAAACTAGATACCTACAGACTTGAAAATATCCAACGGTACTAGTAAAAAGAGGCGGCGAAGCCCAAAAAACTTCGTACAACTCACCTAAAACACAAATCGAAGCAAAGGCTTACTATTTTTCAAAAAAATAGTAAGCCTACACCCTTGTTTTAAATGAAGCTTATGGGGACTCCGTGTAAAACTCCGTGCAACTTAGTGGGACCACTAAAAAAAAATCAATAACTAAAACAGTCCAGCAATTTAACAATATAATATATATGGCAAAGACGAAATCAAAAACAAAAAAAACGAGTGCATCCAAGCCCGTTGTTCACGCAATAAAACGCAACGACGGGATTCCTTTTGATGCCGAGTTATTCGAAGGCATACATATAAATAGGAGTGCCGTAGAACGAAGAGCCGCAACGCTAGGGAAACGCAGATCCGTAAAAAAACAATGGCAAGCAGCATGGTTATTAAAAGCCATTACCTGCATCGACCTAACCACCCTAGCTGGCGACGATACCCCCGGCAATGTGTACCGTTTATGCGCCAAAGCCAAATCTCCCGTTCGACAAGATTTACTAGCAAAAATGGGTATGCAAGACGAAAAAATCCAAACAGGTGCCGTTTGTGTATATCACAATTTTATTGCCGATGCCGTAACCGCTTTACAAGGCACCAACATTCCTATTGCAGCCGTATCAACAGGATTTCCAGCAGGTAATATTCCAATAGAAGAAAGACTGCATCAAATAGAATTATCCGTAGCAGCGGGCGCGAAGGAAATAGATATTGTTATCAGCAGAGATTTGGTACTACAATCCAATTGGAAACAGTTGTATAAAGAAGTAGCTGCTTGTCGCAAAGCCTGTGGCGAAGCGCACATGAAAACCATTTTGGCAACAGGCGAAATTCCAACCTTTACCAAAGTAGCCAAAGCAAGCTGGGTAAGCATGATGGCAGGTTCCGATTTTATTAAAACAAGTACGGGTAAAGAAAGCGTTAACGCAACCATCCCCGTGAGCCTAGTAATGATACGAGCTATTAGAGCCTATCACGAATTAACAGGTTACAAAGTAGGTTTCAAACCAGCAGGTGGAATTAGAAATGCAAAGCAAGCATTAAATTGGTTAATCTTAATCAAAGAAGAACTAGGCGACGAATGGCTCAACCCCGATTTGTTTCGCTTCGGCGCAAGCAGCCTCCTAGGAGACATCGAACGACAATTAGAACACTTCGTAACAGGAAGATACTCCGCCTCGTTCAGACATCCAATGGCCTAGGAGTTTTGATTTCTGGTTTTTGAAATGTGATTGTTGATTTTTTTCTGCTGACGCTAGGAGGGGATTTATTTAAAATTTAGAATCGAGGATTTAGAATTTAAAATTTATTTTCTGCTGATGGTAGGAGTTTTGATTTTTGAAATATGATTTTTGGATTTTCTTGCTGATCCTGAGAGATTGTTGAAGTGGGATTGCTATTTTTTTGTTCGGAGGGGTAGAGAAAATTCATGAATTTTCTCTACGGGTTAACGATTAGGGAAGCATAAAGTTTGATTCTTAAGGTAAAGTTTCATTTTTTTCTACTGACGTTAGCATCCAAAAAATCTACACATCCAGTCCATCCAAATTCAGACATTTACGTTAAAATATAAAAAATCAAACAAACCCCCAATACCCACTCAATTCAACCATTATAAACCCACACCCATCAAACACATCGCTTAAATTTAAGCAATAACTTCCACCAAAGAAACCATATTCCCTCCTTAGAGGGGCTAGGGGTGGGTCTTACACGATTTAAAATGTAAAATGTTTTTTAAATGCTTGATAGGTGGAAATTGCATTTTGAAATTTGGTCATTTAAAAAGATTGATTATTATTTGAAAATTGTAATTTGATAATTGGTTATTTAGAAAAAGTACATCGTACTAAAAAACAATAAAATGAATATCAAAGAAATATACCAAACTATGGCTTATGGTCCTGCCCCCGAAAGTGCAGATACCGCTTATGAGTTTTTGGATGCACACAAAAGAAGCTTCCAACTATTTATTAATGGCAAATGGAAACAACCTGCTTCTAAAACCTATTTCGATAGCATCAACCCATCTACAAAAGAAAAACTAGGGGTTTTAGCCGATGCCAACGAAAAAGATGTGGACGATGCAGTTATCGCTGCTAAAAAAGCATTGCCTAAATGGAGAGCGTTAAGCGGCTACCAACGTGCGAAGTACCTATATGCATTAGCACGTCAAATACAAAAACACTCGCGTTTATTTGCTGTGCTAGAATCGCTCGATAATGGCAAACCAATTCGAGAAACCAGAGATATTGACATTCCTTTGGTGGCACGTCATTTTTACCACCATGCAGGATGGGCACAATTGCGAGATACCGAATTAAGCGACTACCAAGAAATTGGCGTAATCGGCCAAATTATTCCTTGGAACTTCCCTTTACTCATGTTATCGTGGAAAATTGCCCCCGCATTAGCAATGGGCAACACCCTAGTAATTAAACCCGCCGAGTTTACTTCTTTAACCGCCTTACTGTTTGCCGATATTTGCCAACAAATAGGCTTGCCAGATGGCGTAGTAAATGTAATTACTGGCGATGGAAAAGCAGGCGCAGCACTAGTAGACCATAAAGACGTAGATAAAATTGCTTTTACAGGTTCAACCGATGTAGGAAAAATTATTCGTAGAGCCATTGCTGGCACTGGTAAAAAAGTCTCGCTAGAGCTAGGCGGAAAATCACCCTTTATTGTTTTTGAAGATGCCGATTTAGACAGTGTAGTAGAAGGCGTAGTAGATGCTATCTGGTTCAACCAAGGACAAGTATGTTGTGCAGGTTCTCGCTTATTAGTACAAGAAAGCATTGCCGAAAAATTATACGAAAAAATTCGGGCAAGAATGGAGCAATTGCGAATAGGTAATTCGCTCGATAAATGCATTGATATTGGAGCCATTGTTGCCCCCGTACAATTAAAAACCATTGCCGACCTCGTGCAAGAAGGCGTAGACGAAGGATGTACGCTTTGGCAACCATCGTGGGCTTGTCCTAAAGACGGATATTTTTATCCACCTACCTTATTCACCGAAGTTTCTCCATCCTCTAAAATTGCACAAGTAGAAATATTTGGCCCCGTTTTGGTAGCTATGAGTTTCCGTTCGCATAAAGAAGCCGTTAAACTCGCCAATAATACCATATATGGTTTAGCCAGCAGCATCTGGACAGAAAACATCAATCTTGCCTTAGATATTGCCCCACAAATTAAAGCAGGAACCGTATGGATAAACTGCACCAATGTATTTGATGCCGCATCAGGATTTGGTGGTTTAAGAGAATCTGGTTTTGGTAGAGAAGGAGGCAAGGAGGGTTTATACGAATACGTAAAACCAAAAATTAATGCCGAGTTTACTAGTAAACCATTTACGAGTACGAGTAAAAAAACAAAAGCCGCAGCTAGTCCAGTTGCAAAACTAGGAATTGATAGAACCGCTAAAATGTACATCGGCGGCAAACAAGCTCGTCCTGATGGCGGCTACAGTATGACCATTAAAAGCAACAGTGGCGTTTATGTTGGCGAAGTATCTAAAGGAAATCGTAAAGACATTAGAAATGCTGTGGAGGCCGCCCATAAAAACGGAGCTTGGGGAGGTAAAACAGGTCATTCAAGAGCGCAGGTATTATATTACCTAGCAGAAAACCTAATGGCTAGGGAAGAAGAATTTGCCAATCGCTTAGTACAAATGACCGAGCAAAGCAAAACCGATGCCCTTAAAGAAGTAGCTGCATCTATCGAAAGATTATACACCTACGCTGCACATGCCGATAAATACGATGGAATAGTGCATCACACCATACACCGCAATGTAACCCTAGCCATGCCAGAAGCAATTGGTGTAATGGGTATTGTTTGTCCAGAAGAATTTCCCTTATTAGGATTTATTTCTACCGTAATTCCAGCCATCACAATGGGCAACAACGTAATTGTTATTCCTTCCCAAAAAGCACCCCTTTCTGCTACCGATTTCTACCAAGTGCTAGAAACCTCTGATGTGCCAGCAGGAACTATTAATATTGTAACAGGTCCAAAAGAAGAACTAACCAAAGTCCTAGCCAAACACGACGATGTAGAAGGACTCTGGTACTTTGGTACAAGCGAAGGAAGCAAAGAGGTAGAACTACTATCAACCGACAATATGAAGCGAACATGGGTAAACTACGGAAAACACCGCAATTGGCTCAACAAAACACATGGAGAAGGCCCCGAGTTTTTAAGACAAGCCACACAAATCAAAAACATTTGGATCCCCTACGGAGCCTAATGACCACAGCGCAGTCAAAGTATGTTAGACTAAATCAGCAGGACCGCAGCGCGGTCAAAGTATGTTAGCCAGCATATTAATCATGTTAAATTAAATTATAAAAATCATTAAATATGGGAAGTATACATTTAGAAGCAAAACCAGGAGAGATCGCAGAAACCATTTTATTGCCAGGCGATCCATTACGAGCAAAATACGTTGCCGATAATTTTTTAGAAGACGCAGTATGTTACAATAAGGTAAGAAACATGTTAGGCTTTACTGGAACCTACCAAGGAAAACGAATTTCCATTCAAGGATCGGGCATGGGCATGGGCAGCACCGCTATTTATGTAAATGAGCTGGTAAACACCTACAAAGTAAAAAACCTTATTAGAGTAGGTACTTGCGGTGCCATACAAAGTAAGCTAGAAGTGGGAGAGGTGATACTTGCCATGAGTGCTTCGGGCGATTCGGGCGCAAACATGGCCTACTTTAACGGAATGCATTATGCCGCTACCGCCGATTTTGGCTTATTACAAAAAGCCTACGAAAAAGCCAAGGAATTAAATATTAGTACCCATCAAGGATCTATTTTTAGTACCAATACCTTTTACGATGATAATGAAAAACGTTGGGACATTTGGGAAAAACATGGAATACTAGGCGTAGAGATGGAATCACAAATATTATACACCCTAGCTAAACGATTAGGCGCAAAAGCACTAACCGTACTAACTGTAAGCGACAACATCCGTACAGGCGCATCTGCCAGCGCAAAAGACAGAGAACAATCTTTTACCGATATGATGAAAATTGCATTGGCATTAGCATAAAGAAATGGAAACAATAAAGCTGCTCCAGAGATAAATAAAAGCAGCGTAAATACCAGCCCTACTGTTTTTTTTAAAATAGTAGGGCTTATTTTTTGGAGGCAATTGTTTAAAACACCGTTCACCTCTAGCCGAAAGGCTGAACCAGGCAGCATGGTCAAGTGTTTCGCTTGAGCAGTTTGGGCTTAAAGGCTCCTTGGCTTGTAGCAAAAAGTGTAAGCGATGCGATAAACAGGTCTAAATTTCACACCAATAATTATTTTTTCAAAAAAAGGAATGAAAAGTTTGCAAGTCTAAAAACTAGTTGTATCTTTGCAGCCGCTTTGGACGAGAGGTCAACATTTAGACCGTATTTTAATAGAGAATAAGTACTAGCTACTTGCTTTATTTTATGCAAAATTCAAAGTTAAGGATTGCAAAAAAAACTTTCATTTTAATTGACAAAATAGTTGGAAAGTAAAAAGAAAGTTTCTACATTTGCAGCCGCTTTGGACGGGAGGTCATAATTTTTAACTTAAGCATGACTGTATACTTATCAAGATTAAGTGCTAGAAATTCACTTTCTTTTTAAATATAAACCTTCTAAAGAAAGACGATAAAAAAAAGATTGTTTTTTTTTGACAAAATCTTGAGAAAAACAAAAAAAAATGTTACCTTTGTCGTCACGCTCCGTCTAAGGGCAGAGCAAAAATAAAGTTCTTTTAAAAATTGAAATAGGTAAGGAGCATAGGAAGTGTAAACTTAATTGCGAGCATCGAATGTGATACACATTTAAGATACTTAAACAATGGAGAGTTTGATCCTGGCTCAGGATGAACGCTAGCG
>JAHDBT010000662.1 GCA_020630215.1 Bacteroidota bacterium | reverse complement strand
AAATAGTTGGTTTCATTTTTTTATGGTTTTTTGGTTAATAATTGGGGCTGCGTTCCTTTTTTGTAAAAAAAAGAACGCCCGGTCCAGCCTACCGGCTGGAGCGTAACGGGCTTCAAGCGTCTCGCTTGATGTAATAATTAAACAACTATTTGCACAAAACCCAGTATGGTTGAGTATAACAATGAATAATCCTTTCTGTTTCAAATAGTCTCTTTTTATATCAACAGTTTGATTCTTGTCCTAGACTTTAAAAATCAAAAATGGACAAACACATTCTTTATCACAAAAAAAAATAAAAATAAAAATAACTTAAATGCTAAAGTAACATAAATCCCTGAAACAATCAAGCTTTAAAATAGAAAACTACCCGCAAACAAAACAACAATCCCCCAATTTATTTCCGTATCATTGCAAACAGCAATACCGCTTTCGTCATCAATCCAAAAAAAATGAAACAACTAATTACCGAAATCTCCAACTGCCAAGTCTGTGCTGCCGAACTTCCATTAGGGCCTCGGCCAATTATTGCGGTGCATCCTACAAGTAAAATTGTGGTTATTGGCCAAGCACCAGGTTCTGTTGTGCATAAAACGGGTATTCCGTGGGACGATAAAAGTGGGGAGAATTTAAGGCGATGGATGGGTATTGATGACACCATTTTTTATGATGCGACTAAAATCGCTTTAATTCCGATGGGGTTTTGTTATCCTGGAAGAGGGAAAAGTGGGGATTTGCCTCCTAGAAAAGAGTGCGCTCCCCTTTGGCATTCTGTACTTTTAAATAGTCTTACCCAAGTAGAATTAATTTTATTAATTGGCAAATACGCACAAAATTATTATCTTCAAAAAAAGGCAAAAAAAACGCTGACGGAAACGGTAAAAAACTATCATTTATACCTGCCAAAATATTTCGTTCTCCCTCATCCATCCCCTAGAAATAATATTTGGATGGCAAAAAATCAATGGTTTGCTACAGACGTGTTGCCTTATTTAAAAACCCAAATTCATCAAATATTAAGCTGATTGAAATGAATAAGCTATTTTACCTACCAATATGAAGGTGCTTGTTTATTAGTTTTTTAGGAGTAACATAATAAAGCAACATATTATATATTAAAAAAAACAGCAAAAAAAATCCCCAATTTGCCAAAAACAAATCGGGGATTACTCTTTTTACTTTATTCAAGTTATATTAATTGTCAAAATTTGGATGGGCAGAATGAATGGATTTGTTAGAGGCTAACAGCAGCAAGAAAAAAAAATCAAAACTCCTCTCGTCAGCATAAAAAAAATCAAAACTCACATTTCAAAAATCAAGATTCAAAAATCACCAAGCCTAATTCCGCACAAACAACCTCCCAGTAGAAACACGTTCATTCTCATTCATAATGAAATAAAAATACATGCCTGTTTCTAAGTCCATCACATCAATATCAAACGAACTGGTATTCACATGTCTGTAAACTTTTACTTGATTACCAATTAAATCGTATATTTCTAAACGGTGATACTGCTTGTCGGGATTGCTGAACCGAACGACTGCTTTGTCTTTAACGGGATTAGGAGATACGACCGATTTATTCGGCTTTGTGCCATCTCCATTTATTTGGCTAAAGGTATTTCCCCAGCTAAACAAACCATTGTTTGCTTGCACTTCTACAATAGGTGCGGCAGTGAATAAAAGGAGTAGTAGGGTAAATATAAAAATAGTGTATCTCTTTTCCATATTGGACAATTTGTGTCGGTTTTAAAATTTGTAACTTATAGGCTGTTTTTTGGTTTCGTGTAAGTGATAGAAAATGCTTGTATCTAACAATTACTTTTACGTGTTTGAGATTAAAAAGTTGTTATTTCCTTCTAAAATAAAACAATTATCCTACCAAAAGCAAAGGATTAACATTCTTTAATACACTTATTGGTAAAGCTTGTTTACAATTAGTAGCTTAGGAACTACAAAAGAAACCTGTAAAAGTTGTTTTCAACAATAGTATTCATAAGACGAACTACTTGACAATCAAGTCACTATAAAAAATGAATCCCTTTCACTTTCTTGCAAAAATAAATGCCCAAAGCATCCGTTATGTAGAAAGGAATTTTAAATTTCATAAACCTCTTTTTATGCACAAAACTGTTTTGTTATTGCTGCTAAGTGTAGCGAGTGTATTGGTAAATGCACAAAACGTAGCCTATTACTTCGATCAACGAGACCGATTCTGGGTTTTTGAGGACGGTGAACACCATCAAGTAGAACACCTCGAAGTTAATAATATACAACTAGGTGGCGATTACCTCATCTATATTGACCCCCTAAATCAAGTATGTCGTTTTAAAAATAAAAAAAAGGAAGTCCTAGATATTATCCCTTCCGAACGCTATTTTGCTAGACGCTACTTTTTACTAGATGCCTCCAAATCTAGTATCGATTTATTGTTCGATGATAAACGAGAAAGCATTACCATTGCCCTAGATGTAAGCTACCAGGTTGGCGATAGCATCCTAGCATATATTGATTTCGATAATTTCTTAAAAGTTTATTATCATGGAGAAGAAACGGAAGTCAGCGGTGCTAGTAATGCAGTAACCGAATACAAAGTAAGCGACAACTCCCTCGCCTATTTAACCGACCGTGACATCCTCTATTTTTACCACAATGGCACCAACGAAGAAATTATTGACAACCTGCCCGCCCGCTATGATGTAGGAAATAACTTATTGGTTTATATAGATGATTTTGGAACTTTTATGGTTTATGACGATGGCTATCACGAAGAACTAGAAGGCTACACGCCCCAAAGTTTTAAAACAGGCGATAATATAATGGCTTATGTAGATGACCAAGGGAATTTTAAATTGTACCAGTCGGAAACAGTAACCGAACTGTTCCCCGCAGCACCCAAACGCTACGAAATTGTAGACAATACCTTAATGTATATCGACGACCGCAATTATTTAAATGTCTATTACAAAGGTAAAAATACCACCCTCCTACCCTACCCACCTATGCAAGTAAAAACGCAAGAAGGCATTGTTGCCTATACCGATAACAATGGCTATTTACACGCCTTTTACGAAGGCAAAAAAATGAAAATCTCTGACTTAATTGTCGAAAAGTTTGATGTGCAGAACCGAATTATTGTATACACCGTAAACAATGGCGAAAATAAAGTGTTTTTTGATGGGGAACATCGGTAGTTTTTTTGGTAGAAAGTAGATGGTAGAGGGTATTAGGTACTCGGACGGGATTCGCTTCGCCTAACGTCTCCTTTTTGCAAAGTATAGACCTACTATTTTTGACATGTTTATCTAAACGTTAAAAGTAGTTCACATCAAGCCAGAGGCTTAAAACACAAATCGAAGCAAAGACTTACTATTTTTTAAAAAAATA
>JAHDBT010000661.1 GCA_020630215.1 Bacteroidota bacterium | reverse complement strand
CCTCCAAACCCAAATAAACGCCACCGATAAAGAAATAGATAAAATGGTTTACGAGTTGTACGGCTTAACGGATGAGGAAATAAAGATAGTAGAGGCAAGTGTTTAAATAACGTGAACTAGAGGTTAGCTTAACTGTACTTCCGTTAGGAACTACTTCTGCTCCACTTCCACCAAATCCATTACCAGTTTACTACCATCAATATTGGTATAATCTAATTGCACAAAACCAACCTCTTCATTAAAAGAGGCGACGAGGGCAGTTGTACCTAAACGGCTACTTGCTTTTGCTTCAATTACCCAACAAGGTACTACATTGTCCTCCGCTATTTTTACAGCTTTCCGACCTGTTATTTCGTACTCGTAAGTACTTAAAATGCGTCCTTCCCATTCCTTCCAATTTGGACTGCTCCAATTATCGCCAATATCTAATTGCCAAGTGTATTTTCGACCCAATTTATAAGGAGCTTTGGCATAGGGAAAAGGATTGAGTTCGAGCAAAGCAAAATTATCTTTACGAATAGGATGCAGCCATACATTATTTTGGTTTTCAATAACCCCCGTTACATCAAATTTGCCAATGGGCTGTTTGTTTTTATCCAACACCACATATCTAACTACACTCTGAAAATAATTAGGGTCCATTTGCCCCATAAAGCCCAAACCTTTTTCGGTAGCCAATTTTATATAATAAATCGTGTTGTCATCAATAGCATTTAAGGGCACTAATTGCCAAGTTTCGCCTGCTGCAAATTTATAGGAAGTGCCATTTTTTTGGTAGGTGTAATCGTAGTAATACGTTTTATTGGGAGTAAAAATTTTATTATCTCTAGTAAAACGCTCATCTGCTTTATCTCCGTTTGGAAATGTTTCTACGTAAATACCTAAATCTTTTTTTAATTCCAGTTTAGGAAGTCGAGTATTGTTTGCAGACCTATTTTTACCAGACGTACTTGTTGGTTCTTTGGGCTGATTACAAGCCCCTCCAACAAATAGGAAGAATGCTAGAAAAAGAAAAATGCTTAGTTGTTTCATTGGGGAATTAATAATTGGGTTTAGTAATAGGATTAAATTACAATTGTATTTTTAAAACATTCGCAAAATAAGCGGTTTGTGGAGTCATCACCTCAGTAGCAGTATTTATATCTATCCAAAAACAACGGTGAGCATGTCCCTTATCTACGCCTGTACCTGTTACAATATGTACCCATTCGTTAGCCATTTTTTCAGGTTGTTTTAGCGTGAGGTGAAAAGCATAATGTTTTTGTAATTCTACGTTTCCTTTTCTATCTCGTCCACCAGGCACTTCAAAAATGTGGGTATTAAATAAATTAACGGATTCAAAAAGCCTTGCAGGTAATCCGCTTTCTTCTGTTATTTCTCTTAGTATTTCTTGCTCTAAATCCTGAGCTTCTACTGTTCCTCTTACCACTTCAATAAAATGAGTAATGGGATGTTCAAAAACCAATAACTGGGTTTGGTTATTTTTAGTAATGGTAATATACGCTAAAACTTTTTCAACAGTTATGTCCATCTTTTTTATTTTCTAATTACTAATAGAAATTAATTCCTCCGCATACCGTTTCCCTAATTCCCTATACGACTCCACACTAAAATGTAAACTATCTCCTTTATGAGTTAAATTGTTGGCAGAGACAAAATAAATGTTTTTATTTTTTTGTGCAATTTGTTTTAGCAAAGTATTTATCGTGGCCGCTTGTGGTTTTTTAGCGATATAAAAGTCTCCTAATTCCCCCACTATAAACGGCACCTTATTAATTGCTAAATCTTTATTTAATTGTTGGTAAAACTGCATAAAAGAATCCTCGTAAGTTTGAGGTCGAGTGCCATAACTATCCGTTTCGCCCTGGTGCCAAATAATGCCTTTTAGCGTACCAGAACGCATGGCTTTTTTTGTACGAGCAATTGCATTATTATACGGGTAAGTTTCACTAGGTTCGTGGTATTGGTCTGGTAACCATTGTTTTATAGAAGTATAACCACAAGCAGCAGGAATTAAACCAATAGGATTGGAAGAAGTATAACTAGGGTGTTCGACTAAAGTTTTTGCAAAACTAAATCCAGGGCCAACCCCCACAATATCAGGATTATCAAAATGTAAAGGCTCTTTAGCAGGGACCCATTCTTTACTTTTATTAAAAACAAAAACACGAGGATGTGGCAACGTATCTTGCGCCGCTACCGTAGCCCGCCCAGCCATGTTAGATTGGCCGATTAACAAATATAAATCGTAATTTTTTTTAGGTGTGCAATTAAAAAAATGGCAGGAGCAAATAACAATAAACACAAATATAATACGATTAATTACTTGCTTTTTCATTTCCTTAAATTTAGGTGGAAATATTTTTTTCTACTGACAATAAAATAGTTAATAGGGGCAGGAATCCCACGGTGTCGCACGGAGTTTTTCACGAAGTTACACTAAGTTTTTTTGGGGCTTCGCTGTTTCCTTTTGCTAGTGTAGTTGGATGTTTTAAGCTCGTGAGTATTTAGTTTATTTTAGGGCAGTTTACCTACCGCCCTATTTCACATCAACAAAAAACAATTAAACAAAAAACAATGCTTGCGCCAGCAAAAAAAAAACAATTTAACCATTTACCTCTTCCTTTTAACAGGAAACCGCATACGGTATTTCACATCTACATCTCCTTTGCTAATACGTTCTAATTTTTTCTTGAGCATTCGTTTTTTGAGTCCCGAAAGATAATCAGTAAATAAATTGCCTTCAATATGATCGTACTCATGCAAGATAACACGGGCGGTAAAACCATCGTATGCTTCTTCGTGTACGTTAAAATCTCGGTCGTAGTAGCGGATAGTTATTTTTTCCTCTCGTATTACATCTTCGTTAATTCCAGGAATACTTAAACAGCCTTCATTATAGGCCCAATCTTTACCACCACTTTCTACAATTTCGGCATTAATAAATACTTTTTTAATGCCTTGTTCTGTTGCTAAATCGGCTTTTTCTTGGTCTACGTCTTCCGCTTCGTTGTTATTGTCCGCTGCTGCTTCATACTCTTCGCCTTCCTCTTCCTCCTCTTCTTCCAATACCTGAATGCTATCTACTAAAAACAAACGAATATCGAGTCCAATTTGTGGTGCAGCCAATCCTACACCTTTGGCGTTATACATTGTTTCAAACATATTATCAATAAGTGTTTGCAATTCGGGATAGTCTTTGTCAATATCCTCACAAACTTTTCTAAGTACGGGGTCGCCAAAGGCAACAATTGGTAAAATCATGAATGTGCTATTTAAAGGAGGTTGATGTTGTTTTTATTATACTGGTTTGGTTTCACAAGCTTAAATTTATCTAGTTCTAAGATATTTGGGGGCTGATATATTTTAATATCGTTAGCAAGCC
>JAHDBT010000660.1 GCA_020630215.1 Bacteroidota bacterium | reverse complement strand
TAACACGTCAGTTTTTGGTACTGGTATTCTAGGTTCGAGTCCTAGTAGGCCTGCACATTTTTAATACAACCCCTTGATAATCAATAAGTTATCAAGGGGTTTGTTTTTTTTACGTAAACCATAACGTAAACGAATATCCCCCCGTTTTTGTTATTATTTTGTCTTTTAAACGACAAAAACTAGTTGTTTAAAATTGCTTTAAAACTCCGATTTTACAAACGCATCCAAATTTTTTGCAAATTCTGTAAGCTCCTCAACATACACCCCATTAAATATTCCTTTGTTTATCGCATCGCTTAATAAGTAGGCAACATCTAACCTAGTATCTTCTGGTAAACTTAATACCGTTTCTTGTGGAAAGTGGTTATTTACAACAACAGACATCATAACACCAGTATTATTAACTTTCCTAGCCTTTTTAACTGCATAGTCTATTATAGCTCCTACCACGTTAACACCCGTCCCCGATTCTTCTTGTACTTTGTTAATATGCTTTATGCCTGGACAACCGTTCAATTCCACTATGTAATTAATACCCGTGTCTATGTCTGTAAATATGTCAACTCCTGCAATCTCTAAACCTAATGCGTTAGCGGCTTTTACAGCTAAGTCTATTTGTTCTTTAGTTGGCGTTACATGTTCCGCTTTTCCGCTTAGGCTTGCATTTGCCCTAAAGTCACCATCTACACTATACCGTTTCATGGCTGCCACTAATTTACCGCCTATAATCCACATTCTTAAATCACATTTAGATTCATCCTTTTTAGAGGTTTCAATAAATTCTTGTAATAAACATGGCACTTTTATTGACCGCATCGAGTTTAAAAATAAAGATGCTGTTAATTTATCTCTTAATAAACCTACTCCCGTTCCTTGACTACCTATTAAAGTTTTCATTACTACGGCTTTACCTTCTGCTAAGTCTATGCCTCCAACTAAATCAGTTAAATGTTTAAGGTCGTACACTTCATCAAAAAAAACGGTTTTAGGTACTCTTACCTTTTTTGCACTTAATAACTGATTGCACAATAACTTATTACTAGCATTTTGTAAACTTATTGCGCTAGTAGTGGACGGTACACCCATGCACAAATTAATGTGGCGAAGAACGGGCGCACCATAACGCATTGCACCGCCTAATCTTGGAATTACTACATCAAAGTTACGTTTAAAATATCGGTCACTTTTCAAATATAAACGGTCATAGCCGTGTTTGTTCGAGTTGTACAAAATAAACTCTTTGGGATGATGGGCAAAGGCTTTATGTCCTTTTTCCGCTGCTGCTTCAATTAGCATTTTAGCAGTAGTACCCATTGGGTTTTTTGTTAAAATTAATATGTTCATATAATTTTTATTTAAAACCATCAATGCATAATATTTTAATAAAGCTTTGCCTTTGATAGTTCATGATAAATTATGTTAAAAAAATATTGTTCAAAATTAAAATTCGTATATACTAGACCTTGTGCTTTCTATTTCTGCCCCATAAATAATATTTATATACTTATGTATAGCGTGTAAGTGGTTGCCGTATTCCTTTACTTTAAAATTAAAATCACTAGGTTTATTTATTGCTTCTATTTCGTTTAGTTCAGTTTGCAATTCAGTTATTGTTTTAGCCAAACTATTACATATTCCTTTTTTATCTTCAAAAGAAAAAGAAGTTTCTCCCCTATCATATAATAGTAATTTATTACGTTTGTATTCGCCTTTGGGTCTAAATACATCACAAATAAAATTCCAGTCCTTAAAGGCATTTCGTCCTAAAGTTTCCATTTTTTGTTCAAAGCCATCTATATTTTTATTAGTTATAGATTTTAGGCTTTGATAATTATCTAAGATTGTATCTAACCCAAGTCTTAGCCTACCTGTTAATTCTTCTCTATTCATTACTAAAATATTTAAGTTTTATTATTTTACCCCTGTAGCGTTTCCCCTCCATATTTCGGAAACCGCAAAGGCTTTTTGCGCTTTAATGTATTGGGCTGGCGGCAATTGATTTATACATTTACCTCCTTTTTGCTAAACAAAAAACAATTAAATCATTGATTTTTAGCAACTTGTATTTTTTATTAAATGCGCTTTTATATTCTCGCCTTTGCATGGATATTATCTATATCATAGCCCATTTTTAAGAGTTTGGATTTCAAAAGTACAAGCTGCTTGATTAACAATTGGCTCTTTAGAGGTTCTTTGTCTTCTGCTAAGATGGTGTTTAGTTCCCTTACCTGAGAACCTCCTATCATTTCAAATTTATCAATAAGCTTTTTTACATCGTCATCTAGTTTCCCTTTTGTGTTCATTGGGTTTATTTTTTTGCTAATAATAGCATGTTAATAATTTGTATTTGGCTTAATAGCTTTTCTTTATGTTGCGCCATTTTTCGGTTAATGTAATCCTTACTAAATGCGTTGTCGTTTTCCAAATCTTCACGTATGATACGTAAATCGTTTATCGTGCTGCTTTGGGTGTTATCGTTTTGCTCCAGTATCTTGTTTACTCGGTTTATGATAATTGTTTTTTGTTGTGCCATTGTTAAAATTTAATGATGAAAATTGTATTTTATTGGGTGACTGTATTCTTAGAATATAGCCCCCCTTTTTAAGTGGGTCATTGTCCAGTACTATAAAAAATTGGTTTCAATATCATTTGTTAAAATGTCCAGCTTTTTTACTAGTACTTGCATTGCTCCCTTTACTTTTCGGCTGTTGTATGCACCTTTAGTTGTTAGCATGGTATGTGCTGACGCTATTACCTTTATACTTTCCTGTATGCTTTTATTTTGATGTAGTATAAGGTTTAGTTGGCTTGCTGTTTTTTCTTGTTGGTCTGTTTGCATTAGTGGCTTTTTAGTTGTGTTAAAAATTCGTTTATGTCCTTACTACCTTCATACATATAATTCATTGTTTTAGTAGGAAGTAGCTTTTTTATTTCGTTGGTTGCCTGCTTTCCTGCTTGGTCGTTGTCTAGGAAAGTATATGCTTTGTCGTACCGTTTTAAATCGTTTTTGAGTTGTTCAAGCATTACAACGGAATGAAGTATTAGCACGTCCGTTTTTAGCTCTTTAATGCCTTTTAATGTAAGTAGGCTTAAAAAATCCGTTGTGCCTTCAAATAGGCTTATTTGGCGGCTGTTGTTGCCTTTTATAAATGTTACATCCTTAGTGCCTAAACATCCCTTAAAATACTTGTTTCTAATTTCGTGACCGTTAGAACGGTTTATCATGGTGTAAGCAAAATAATGCCTTTCACCTACGTAATAATACACCTCTTTTAAATAGGCTCTGACTAAGGTTAGGTTAATTTGTCGGCTCTCTAAATATTGTAAGAGGGCTTTGTTTTGTAGTGGTTGAACTTTCTTTATTTTGTAATTAGTGATATTGGTTT
>JAHDBT010000659.1 GCA_020630215.1 Bacteroidota bacterium | reverse complement strand
GTATACCATCGCTGTTGGTATCGAACCATACATAGTTACCTAATGCGGCAACTGGTGGGTCTACTGCTTGATAAATACCTAAATCCCATGTTGGGTCAATTTCTGTTTCATCTAAAGTAGTAACTGGTGCAATTGCTACTGGGAAACCATTATAAGTTCCTACCACGCCATCCGAATCAACCACTTCATCTGTATTGCCATTAGCATCTACTGGAGAAACGGTGTAGGTTGGAGGTGGATAAAATACGGCGTAATAATCGCCTGGTGGTAAATCAGGAAACATGTATTGTCCATTACCATCTGTTAAAGTAAAGTTTATATAAGTATCGGTAGCTGGATCAGAAATACCATCGCCATTGTCCATGTATAATTCTACCCGTACACCTGGCACGCCTGTTTCCCCACCATCTTGAATACCATCTTGATTGGTATCGTACCAAACATAATCGCCATAAGCAGCAGGATTTACGGGTTGGATTTCGATACCTACTTTAATAGGTTCGGAAGGTAGTACTGGCTCACCAACTGTGCCATCAGGATTAACACGGTCGCCTACATAGCCAAACGAGTTCCAAGCAATTTCGCCATTAGTAGGCGCATCAATTGGCGCACGCATGGGCCATTCTAGTAATAACTCATCACCAGGATTTAGTACGATGCTACCAAAATCAAATTGTAGCGCACAAACCGTTGTTATATCGGCAGGAGGTACTGCTGACCAGTTGGCAGGGGCACAACCTGTTGGGAAAGGTGTTGGGTCGGTTGGTAAGGCCATTTCATCCCGACAAGGATTACATTCAGTAGAGTAATATACCGTTACACCTGCTGGTGCTGATACGGGTCCTGCTAAAAATGGTTCCCATTGGGTATCCCGATTAGAAAGGTCAATTACACCACCATCACCAATGTGTGGTAAAATATCTACTACCACAATATTAGTCATTGGCATATTACCTACGTTGGTTACGTATAGCTCATAATCGGCCACACCACCAGGAACAGTTAAACCTGTTTCTGGGTAACGAGTAAATTCCTCATCTAACTGACCTTTTACCCATTTTTGAGATTCGAGGGCTGGTAATTCTGGTATATCAAACTCAATTTCTTTACCACAAAATAATTCATCGGTATCTCCATCGCCATCTAAATCATTAACATCTTGAAATTCCGATTGTGTACATCCTCCTACATTTTCTCCTGTCATATAAGCAGTATTGCTAAACGAGCCTACCCCTGCAGGAGCAACATCCGTAACAACCGCTTTAAAGAACACATTAGTTGAACTATTAGGCGGCAATTCAAATCCTGGCCATTGCCAGCAAAGTAGGGTTTGCCCTGTACCATTGTAATTTTGTGTTTCTGTAAAGATAGGTGCTGGTGCGCCAGAGTTGCCATCATAAGTAATAGAGCCTGGTGCTAATGCAAGGGCAGGGTCGAGTAAATCGTACATACCTGGGCTAACAATATTTCCTGTAGCCGTTGAACTATTCCCTACTTTTAATCTAAACTCAATTGTATCGCCAGCTACATAAGGCCCATAAGAAGGTGCCCATTGTTCTTGTCCATCAATAATTACATTTTTAAATGGGTCGGCATTACCACCTGTAATACCTGCTTCAACCGTAATATTTGCACAAGAGTTGCTACCTGTATCTGTAATTGCTCCATTATCATCATTGGCTGTTGCACAGTTTGTTATATCTCCAACAGATGCATCCGTAGCTACTGTATATTGAACAATCATGTCTGTATAGGTTCCAGATAAAGGCGGCATGTCCTCAGGGCCTAACATCCATCTAATACCAGTAACATATTCTCCTGCGCCTAATACCCCACTAAAACTAAACGTTTCATTTGCATCATCATCCCAAGTACCTGCGGAAGTCCAAGTGCTATTTAAGTTAGTAGTATACATTAAATTAATATCAAATGTAATACCCGAAGCATTGTACCATTGACCAGTAGAAACCGAACCAACATCAATACCCGCAGGGATTAAATCTTCAATATAAAACCCACTAGAACCAGTATTACCTTCGTTTGTATAATTAATAGAATAGGTACCGTACTGTCCTTGTAGTAGTGTTTCATTAGAAGCACTTTTACTGATATAAGACGCTACGGTAGGATCTTGTAGCGTATGTGTTACCCCTACAGGTCCTGTGGTAGGAGGTTCGCCAGTTGGTGTGTAATTAATGTCTCCTGTATTGGTAATATCAGTAGATGTTCCAGTACCAGCAGGGTAAGTAACAATAAATTTAGGCCATTCACATTCTCCTGGTGCTATTTCAGCAAAGTTCCAAGTAACGGTACCTGGGGTGCCTCCATCATGTGTACCCCCATTAGTTGCAGAAACAAAAGTTGCACCTGCAGGTAAGTTGTCTACCACGGTAACATTGGTCATACTTAGCGTACCATTATTACCACCATTACATACCTTAAATTGGTAATAAGATTCGCCTCCTGGCGTACCTGCCTCAAAGTATTTTTCAAAATCAGGGTCAATAGTAGCAGAGGAAGTTGTAGTAACAGGATTACTAGTAACAGGGTCGCCATTAGTTGCGTCAATAGTTGCGGTATTGGTAGCACTAGTTCCATTGGCTGTTGGTCCATTAGGAAAACGTACGGTAATTAGCAACTCTCCTGTAGAACCCGCAGCGAGGGGATCTTCAAAAGTAAAAACAACTGTGCCACTATTTTCAGTATAGCCTGTAGTATGCACAGAACCCGTAGCCGAAACAAATTCAACTTCGGGAGGAAGAACATCTGTTACCGTAACACCTGTACAGTCTTGCGTTGTACTTGCACAACGATATTGTAAGGTGTAAGTAAACTGTTCGCCTGAAAGCACGTCTGTTTGGTCAACCGATTTGGTGATCTCCAGTTGTGCAAAAACAGTAGTGCTGAGTCCTAGTAAACAAACTAGAACTAGCAGGTTTAAAATGCGTGTCATGGAATATTGTTTTATTAAAAATATCTGTTTTGCTCTAAAAAAATGTTCATTTTAGATACTCTTTTTACTGCCTATCCGATAGTATTTCCTAACTACTATGGGATAATTTAAAAAAACAGTAAATAACGTATCTTTATATTACATCTTGATTTATCTATATAAATAAATGTAAAAACCGAACTACCCTTTCATTCTTTAGATAACAAAAGGATAGTTCGGCAATTTTGTTTATTTAATATTATGTATACTCAAATCTCTTAGTTTTTAATAATCGTAACTGGTAAACAAATAGGATCTGGACATAATGGTTCGCATGGTTCAACAATTGTATTATTGGTTACTTCAATTGTACATGCTGCGTCATCAGAAAAGGCTACTATAAAGGTAGACGTTGCACCATTTGCTGGGAATACAACTCCTGCAAAAACATGACTGGTTG
>JAHDBT010000061.1 GCA_020630215.1 Bacteroidota bacterium | reverse complement strand
ACTATGCTGTATTAGAACACAACTAGTTGATTTTGTTTACAGTTATCAAGCAAAATCAACTATTAATAATGATTACTTAAACATAAAGCAAAAACCAGATTATTATTACGATTTATCCGACTTACATAGCAATCACTTAGAAAGTCCTGTTTATCATACAAGAACAAAAGAGGGGGATTTAAAATTAATTTTTTCTGGCAAATCGCTCTCCAGAAAAGCAGTGCAAAAGGAACTACTAGCAGAAGAAAAAATTATTACTAAACGTGGAGCTAATACTATTGTGTTAAATAGAGAAGTGCTAAATAATTACCCCGTATTAAATATGGAAATTAATAATAAATACGCTCGAAGAGGTGATTTAACATGGGCTTTACTTAACCAAGTATTGTCCAATAAAGTTTTTTTAGAACATACTTTCTCCTTAGATCATCACCGTTCTATTGCTCCTTTTAACTTAGAGAAAGAACTCGAAAAAGCAGCGTATGATATACTAGGTTATGCCTTTAATAAAGGCATACTACCAATTCTAAAAGAAATACAAAACAACAAACATAATAAGCCTTTCCCTAGCACAATCACGCCCTTATGTAGGGATAAGTATTTTGAGCAGTTTTTTGAAAAATTTAGTTTTCACCTTAATAAAAGAGCTACTCGTTTTATAATAAATTATTATAGAATTATTGGACTAACAAAAATATTATCCAATGATTTTTTGATAGCAGACAAAATCCATCAACAAATAAACAAGCTATCAAACCTAAATAATTTTAAGCAACTAATAAAAGAGGGAGGAGATAATAATATAGCCCAATCTTTTTTTAATAATTTTATACATACCATAAAAACGTACACCTGTGCTAATAAAAATATTTATGAAACAGCAACGCAAACTTTTAAAAATAGGTTTAAGGAAGCGCAAAAAGAAATAGCTAATTATCAACATAAAATTTGCAATACAAGTTATGACCATACAACTGTAAGTAAGACTACACAATATGCAAGTACAGAACAGTTCTTATTTACTACTTCTAAAGGCTTATTTTTATTTGATGCCGTTAACCATAAATATTTACAACTACTAAAAGGCAAATTTTACGGAATTACTAAATATAAAACGCATTGGTTAGTAGCACGTTCTAATGATAAAGGCAATAGAAATCACATCATAAATAACCGTATTTCAGATATTTGCTCCTTTACGTTAAACAGTAACTACGAAATTAAAAACCTAAAAGTATTACTATATGGCATACCTGGCGAAGTTCACCAAATTGATATTGCAGACAGTATCCTTTATATCCCACATACCGATTTTAACCAAGTCCTTTATATCCATATTAATGATTGTTTAAAGGCAAACAAACCCCTATCTATTTTAAATTGCAATAGCTATGAGCTAGATATTTATCCGCATAGCCATTTAAATTCGGTATTTGTTTTAAACGATAAGTTGTATTTAATTGCTCATAATTTTACCATGAAAACAAAACGTTTAAGTGATTTAGTAATTTACGATATGCAAAACAACCAAACGCAAATTATTCCGCTAAACGCACACTCTGCCCATAATATTTATGTAGCCAACAATAGCTATTATTTTTGCGATAGCAACAATAAAATATTTTATCAAAAAGAAAAACCCATTTTTAAAAGTAATAAATTACTGCGGGGTTTGTCCATAACCAATCATTATTTTTTACTAGGAGGCAGCGATATTTGTTTTGATAATTATCAGCGTTTTTCTAGTAACCCAAGCATTTATATTTTGGATAGAAAAAATGGCAAACTTTTAAAAACAATTGATTTTTTTGAACTAGGAAACATTTACGAAATTAGACAATTAAAAAAAATAGATTATTCACTTTCACAAACTGTTAAATCTTATGCTTAATTATTTAAAAGAATTTATTGCTATTCCAACAATAGCCTATAACAAAGCCGCTAATCAACAAGGAATTGAATTTGTAAAGCAAATTTTAGAACCCATAGGTTTTGAGTTAACAACAGAAGGAGACAGCCCTTATCACCAACCTGTAATAGTAGCTAAATACCTCAATCCTAATAGTACCCAAAAAGTAGTATTTTATGGGCATTACGATGTAGAGAAAATTAAAGGCTGGGAAAAATGGGACACGCCTCCTTTTAAGCTTGTAGAAAAAGAAGCAAGATATTATTGCAGAGGAATTGCCGATAATAAAGGCATTTTACTTGCTCGACTTTTAGCCGTTAAAGAACTCGTTGAAGCAGGCGAACAACTACCAAATATTTTATGGATTATTCAAGGGGAAGAAGAGGTTGCAGGACAAACTCCCTTTGAAGTAATTCCTAAACACTTTGCTGATTTTGGCGCAAAAATTTATTTAGAGGAAACAGGAATGCAAAAAAATGGACAAGCCATTATTTTTCACCTCCCCAAATCAAATACCAAACCTCCTTTTCTAAATAGCTTAAATAAAGCTATCTACAATGGTAACGCTATTTTTGAAAACAGATCGCTCAATAAATTTACCGAATGCCCATTTTTGCACAACATCCCCCAAAACGGCTACTACATAGGCTTTGGTCCTAACGACCCCTTTTGCAATATACACAAGGATAACGAAAGCCTCGATATAGAAAAGCTAACCGAACACAAAGAAATTTTCAAGAAATTTATTCACTGGTTAAATCATACAACGATTTAAGTTGATGCACAGACCTACTCTTTGTGTCCTTCAATAAGCCTGCGCCTTAGTGACCTTAAAAAACAGAATTTTTGAAGTGTCAATTTTGCGCTGATAAATGTAAAAAGTGAGAAGTTCATACAAGACCAAACCTCCGAGTCTGTGCCTTTGTGTCAAAAAAAACGATACTTAAAAGCAACTACAAAGCGTACTTGCTAAAAGGAAAATAGTTTTTCAATTAATCAATATTATGTGCGGCATTATTACCATTATAGGACTAAATAGTAAAGCAATTGCTAAAGCAGCCCTAGCAAAAATTAAACATCGAGGATTAGATGCTCACAAGCTATTAAAAATTCCTAATACTAATATTACCATTGGCTTTAACCGTTTAGCCATTAACGATAAATCAGCAAAAGGAGTACAGCCCTTTGAATATGGTGATTTAGTAGGGGTTTTTAATGGCGAAATTTACAATGCCAAAAAACTAAAAAAACAATATGATATTACTACCAACTCCCAATCAGACATAGAGATAATACTACCACTATTTGAACAACTAGGAACAGCCATTATTAATCACCTAGATGGTTTTTATGCAGGCTTGATTATTAACAAAAACACTCAAGAAATTTATACTCTAAAAGATTATATTGGCAAAAAGTCCCTATTTTATGGCGCAACGGCAACACACCAATTTATTACAAGTGAGTTAAAAGCAATTCCTAAATTATTGCATTTTACGCCTATACCTAAAGGTATTGCTAAGTTGCAAAATAAACAGGTAAAAACACTACGGCAACATCAAATAAAAAATGCCGATAAAGGGGATTTGCAAATATACTTATTGGAAGCCGTGAAAAAGCGCATTCCTAACAACGAAGCCCAATTTGGCGTATTTTTAAGCGGCGGATTAGATAGTGCCATTATTACCTATATCGTTACGCAGTGTGCTAGCAATGTAACTTATTACACACTAGGTAATAAAAACGCAAAAGATGTAAACCACGTTAAAATATTAAGTAAAGCCCTTAACATTGAACAACAAGTTAAATACATTCCCTTACCCGCCTTAAACGAATTACCCAAACTTACCAAGCAACTCGTTTATCATACCGAAAGTTACAACCCCTCCATTATTAGCAATGGCATGGCTACCTACCTACTTGCACAAGCAGCACGTCAGGATGGTATAAAAGTGATATTATCTGGCGAAGGAGCAGACGAATTATTTTGCGGCTACCCAATGGGTAAAGGCAACGAAATAGCAAAACGGATTGCCAAACGCAAAGAGTTAATACAGTATATGTACCTAACAGAATTACGACGACTAGATTTAGCCTCAATGGCCAATACCATAGAAGTACGCTGCCCTTTTTTAGATAGAAAAGTTTTTGCCGCAGCTATGAATTGCAATGCCAAAGATTTGTTTTTGCTAAAAGACAAGGAGGTACAAGGAAAAATGATACTTAGAAATTTATTTGCCCAACATTTGCCTCCCATCATTACCAACCGCAAAAAAATGTCTTTCGATGTGGGTTCGGGAATTAGAAAATTACTCGTACCTTATTTAAGCCAATCGGGAAAAACAGAAAAAGAAGCATTGCTTCAAATTTGGAAAAGCTTTTTTCCCAAGCAACTGCTTCAACAGTCTTACTTCCATGCCTATCCTACATTTGATAAAGCCATTGAAAAAAGAGGAACAACACACCGATGAACACCAAGCCAATAAAAAAAATAGAACAACTCCTTGTAGCCGAATTTAAAACCGTTCCCTTCCACAATTTGTTTATGCTCAACAATTGCAATATAGTAGGCACACACCTAGGAGGTACTTGTTCGGATAAAGTACTGCATTTTAAAAAGGTATTAGCCCAACATGGTTTTAATGCCCAATTACACACCGCCTTCATCAACAACATAGCGTGTCACCGATTACTACGCATTAAAATAGCCCATAAAACCTATTTTATAGATGTAGGTTCAGGCTGGCCAAGTATACAATTGTTTCCTGCTTATAAAGCCGCAACTTATACTGCTTACGGAATGACATTTAAAACAGTTATCCTTAGTGAAGCATTATGTTTATATCGCACCATCAACCAAACAAACACCACTAAACTGATGTGCCGCATTCCCCTAACAGCAAAAAAAGAAAGCCTAGTTCTTCAAGCTATTCAAAACCGCTTTGCTAATAAAAACATTTATCCTTTTCAAAATAGTTTACGATTTGCCCAAATAATGGATGATTCGTATTATTTTATTAGAGGAACAACACTAGGCATTTATAATGCAACAACAATCCAAAAAAAGGAATTAAATAAAGCGGCACTTAAATCCCTAATTCAAAATAAATTTGAATTTGATTTAAACAATTTAGCCTTTTATTTTCCATAAAAAACAGAGCAGGTTTGAGTAGTTCTTTTTTCGTTACTGTTCATCATATCAAAGGAAACAACTCACTGGTCATCGAGCGTAGTCGAGATGTCTAGTGAGCGGGCTTTGAAACTAGCAAAAATTAATTTTCCATGCATCTTTCGGGCATCTCGACTACGCTCGATGACCGAAAGGCGTTGCTTATAGCGAGAGATTAAAGCTATGCTGAGATTAACCTTTTTCTAACACAAGACAATGGAGCTTTGTCTTTTTTAGGTGAAGTTGCGGCTGTAATCCCCAGATTTTTTGCCAATAACAAACAAAGCTCAATAGCGGTAGGTTTCGACACCTACCTCTATTGAGCGTTGCTCGAAGCCTATTATTGCAGTTCATCCCGCTCCCTATCGTAGGGTATCAAAACCCTAGGCTATTGAGCTACGCCTGTCCGTAAAATTTAGGGACGGAGAATAGGATTAATGCCTATAATACCAAAACCGTCCAACTACCAACTACCCAATACCAACTACCCCCCAAAATCCTTGCCCATATTAAACTTTTTTATTAATATTGCTTCTAACATAGTTAATACACAACACATTCCAAAATTAAAACACACCAACCAATGACTAAAACAATACCCCTGTTAGCTACCCTAACAATAGCAACACACCTACTACTAAGCCTAACAATAAACCCCAACAAGCTACAAGCCCAAAGCTTTACAAACAACGGCTTTTACAACCAGGGCAGCAAAGCCGCCTTCGAGTATATGTGCCAACCCAAACAAAACCAACCAGGCTACGCACCGCCTAAAAACCTAGCCGAAGCCGAAGCACTAATAGACCAAATGCTAGATGTTGTATTTATGGAACGCGATTTTGAAGTAATAATTTGCCACGATATAGACCGATGTTTTGCCCAACGCTACAAAAGCACCGACTATATAGTAATAGACCCCGATTTTTTAGCCCCCCTAGAAGCCTACGATTTTAGCCACGGCAAACTCCCCAAAAACAACAGCAAAGATTGGGTAGCGTTAGCCATACTAGCCCACGAAATAGGCCACATACGCAACAACCACACCACCAATGATGAATTAGACATAAAACAAAGAGAACTAAAAGCCGACCAATTTGCAGGCTTCTTGCTGTGCCAATTAGGAGCCACTTTAAAGCAAGCGCAACAAGCCATGTACCACCCAAGTGTACACAACCACAGCGTAGGCGGCTACCCAACACGCGCCAAACGCCTAGCAGCAGTAAAAGAAGGATGGAGCCGTTCCTGTGATTTAATACCTGATAATATGGTTTTTGTCAAAGGAGGTACTTACACAATGGGCTGCACGAGTGAGCAAGGGGATGATTGTAGTAGCGATGAAAAACCAACCCACCAAATAAACCTAAGCGATTTCTACATTAGCAAATACGAGGTAACCAACGCCGAATATACGGAATTTTTAAACGCCAAAGGCAATCAAGAAGAAGGAGGTGTTACTTGGCTAGACTTAGAAAGTAGCTGGTGTAAAATAGAAAAACAAGGCAGCTATTATGTATCCAAAAACGGCTTTGAAAATCATCCCGTAATGGAAGTTACTTGGTACGGCGCAACCGCCTACGCCAAATGGAAAGGGATGCGTTTGCCCACAGAAGCAGAATGGGAGTATGCTGCGAGAGGCGGACAAGAGATGCGAAGCACAAAATATGCAGGTAGTAATGATTTGGATAAGGTGGCTTGGCACGACGAAAATAGTTATGATAAAGGTAAAGACCATCCTGACTATGGCACTCATGAAGTAGGCACTAAAGTAGCCAACGAATTAGGGCTGTATGATGTGAGTGGCAATGTTTATGAATGGTGTAGTGATTGGTACAGTTCGGATTATTATAATAGTAGCCCAAGCCGTAATCCTAGGGGACCAAGTAGTGGCTCGTTTCGTGTTATTCGGGGCGGTTCTTGGTACCGCTACCCTACTCACTGCCGTGTAGCTAACCGTAACAGCTACTACCCTGCTAATAGTAGCAACTACGTGGGGTTTCGGCTTGCCTCCAGTTCAAACGGTTCATCCAGCCAGTTTTAAGCTTGAAAAAAATGCGAGGCTTGTGGTGTAGTGGGAGCAATAGGCGAGCGTTAAGCCGCCTATAGCGTACACGTAACTACAAGTTGAGCTACGTTAGCAGGAAAGGGAGCCGCCTTTGGCGGCCAAGTTTTTTTTAAAAAAAACACATCAATTAAAAATATATTTATTGCTATTTCGTAGGGTAGTGAATTACTCCTTTAATTCAGGAAAGGATTAATAAAACTATACCCTAAAACAAAACCATTATTATTCACTAGGCAAAGCAATAATATACCGCTAAACCAAAGCAGCACCTATTCGCTATACGAAGCAAATTCCCCTCCTTTGGAGGGGCTAGGGGAGGGTAAAAAATATATCAATAACCAAAATAAGAAATATTCTACCTAAACTGATTAAAACCATAAAAATTTAAAAAAAACAATTACCTTACAATATATCTAATATTAAAAACAAAAAAACATGCAATCACCTAATCCCATTGTACTATTAAAATACCTAGTGTTATGCCTAGCCATAATAGCTTTATCCCATAACACCCAAGCCCAACACAAACACCTCAACACCTACTACGGCACCGATGCCGCCAAAGAACTCTGCAACAACCTAAGTCACAGCAGCACCGAGATGCAAAACATCCTGAACAACATTTTAAAGCAACTCGACAAAAACATTTATATAGGCGTAATAGAATGCCCCAATGTAAGCAACTGCCAAGCCTTTATGCACAACAACCAGCCTTTTATACTATACAACCGCAACTTTATGCAGCAACTAAAAGGCTTACAATTTAGCAGCGGCAAACTCCCCAAAGGCAACCAAACCGATTGGGCAACTGTAGGCGTACTTCTACACGAACTAGGCCACATCCTAGAGTTTCATTTTGGCCGCCTAGCCAACGACCGCTACGTAGTTATTATGGACTTAGAACTTGATGCCGATTATTATGCGGGCTACCATCTGTACAAACTAGGCGCAACCTTAAAACAAGCCCAAAGCGCACTATACAGCCCACAAGTAAGCCAATACGGTACCTCTACGCACCCCCCACGCAGCGAACGCCTAAAAAAAGTAGCCGAAGGCTGGAACGATGCCAAAGCCAAATTTGATGTAAAAGTAGACCCACCACCTCCACCACCTCCTCCCGTAGGTCCCGCCCCCGAATACAGCGTAACCGCAGGCAACAGCACCATCCGCATGAAACTCATTAAAGGCGGCACCTTTAAAATGGGCAGCAACAGCAGCGAAGCAGGCAAGGACGAACAACCCGTACACAACGTAACCCTAAGCGACTACTACCTCGGCACCACCGAAGTAACCTACGGCCAATTTAAAAGCTTTATAGCTGCCAGCAGCTATAAAACCGATGCCGAAAAAAATGGCTATAGTTGGATTTATGAAAAGGAATGGAAAAAAAAGGATGGCATCAATTGGCGACACAATGCCGCAGGCGAAACACAAAACAACAACGAACACCCCGTAATACACGTAAGCTACAACGATGCCCTAGCCTACTGCAAATGGTTAAGCCAAAAAACAGGCCGCACCTTTAGATTGCCCACCGAAGCGGAATGGGAATACGCAGCAGGCAATGGCAGCCAACATACTAAATACAGTTGGGGCAATGGCGTACCTACTACAAGTAATGGAGGGAATGTAGCAGATGAAACAAAAAGCCCAACAGGTAGTAGTTGGTCAAAAAAGTTTGAAGGCTATAATGACGGCTACTGGTTGACTGCCCCCGTAGCCCAATTTGGCAGCAACCGCTACGGCCTCTACGACATGACTGGTAATGTATGGGAATGGTGCAGTGATTGGTATGGGGAAGATTTTTACAGCAGTAGTCCAAGCCACAATCCTACGGGACCAAGTAGTGGGAAAAAACGTGTTATTCGGGGCGGTTCTTGGAGCTACTACCCCGCTTACTGCCGTGTAGCTAACCGTGACGACCTCAACCCTGCTAATAGTTACATCAACGTGGGGTTTCGCCTTGCCTCCAGTTCAAACGGTTCATCCAGCCAGTTTTAAGCTAAAAAAGGCTAAAGCAAAAGCCTCAAAAAAACCAGCGAAGCTTGTGGCATAGTGGGAGCAATGGGCGAGCGTTAAGCCGCCTATAGCGTACACTATGCTACAAGTTGAGCTACGTTAGCAGGAAAGGGAGCCGCCTTTGGCGGCCAAATTTTTTTTTCAAAACACATAATTAAAAACCAAATACATTGCAAATAAAAGTATTTACTATATCCATTTACGATAATGCTACAGAACAAGAAAAACTCAATCAGTTTTTGCGTAGCCATAAGGTTTTAGCCGTCAAACAAAAATTTGTAAAGCAAGAAGGCTATTGGAGTTTTTGCGTACGCTATTTAGATGCTGTTAGCACTAAAGGCAACTACAAAAGAAACAAAGTAGATTACAGCAGCCAATTGAGTAAAGCAAATTTTGAGCGTTTTACCCAATTGCGTGCTGCTCGTAAACAAATAGCAAAGGAGGAAGCAATTCCTGCGTATGCTGTATTTACAGATGCCGAATTGCTGCAAATAGTACAGCTAGAGGAATTAACGCCTAAAAACATACAAGGTATTAAGGGAATTGGAGAGAAAAAAATAGAAAAGTATAGTGCCAGAATACTTAAAGGAATTGTTAGCCCAACTAATAATAAACCATCATGAAAAGAAAAGGACAACTTATTGCTAAAATAGCCGATATAGATAATTTACGCCTAGCTTTTTACAAAGCCCAAAAAGGAAAAACGCATAAAGAAGAAGTGGTCGTTTATCGAAATGCGTTAGATGAAAATTTATTACAGCTAAGGCAGCAACTTTTAAATGCGCAGGTAAGTGTAGGCAACTACTACTACTTTACCATACACGATCCTAAAGAACGAGTAATATGTGCTGCTGCTTTCCCAGAGAGAGTACTACATCATGCCTTAATGAATATATGCCACGAGGTTTTTGAAAACTATCAAATTACCGATAGCTATGCTACACGCCCCCAAAAAGGCACTTATGCCGCCTTAAAAAGGGCAAAACAGTTTCATCAAAAAAACGCCTACTTCCTAAAAATGGATGTACGTAAATATTTCGACTCTATACATCATGATACCTTAAACACATTATTACAACAACGTTTTAAAGACCCTGTACTACGCTATATTTTTGGGGAAATAATTAGCTCCTACAAAACCAAAGATGGTAGAGGTTTACCTATTGGCAATTTAACCAGCCAATATTTTGCCAATTTTTACCTCGCTTTTCTCGACCGATACATCAAACAAACTTTACACATAAAAGCCTACGTGCGCTATATGGACGATATGATTTTATGGAGCAACAACAAACAAGATCTCCTAGAAACTCAATCTAAAATTGTGTTGTTTTTACAAGAAAAATTGCAGCTACAATTAAAAATAAACTACCTCAATAAAAGCCAACACGGATTGCCTTTTATTGGCTACAGATTGTTTCCTAATAAAGTTTTATTAAATACTAGAAGCAAAAAACGTTTTAAACAAAAAATGAAAAAATATTACTATTATTTAAAAAATAACTATTTTAGCCAAGCCGATTATCAACAACACCTCGAACCCTTAATTGCCTTTACCCAATATGCCGATGCTAAAGCTTATCGGCAGCATATAATTAGTAGGTACAGTACCATCTAAATTAAACGAGTAAGGAAGTTTAAAACAAAGCTATCCCTATTCGCTACACGAATCAAATTCCTCCTCGGAAGGTGTCTTCCAACTTCAAGTTGGGTACAATAAAAGGACATTATTTGCAACTAAATATTTGAGCAACAAAGGGAGGCTCGAAGCATTTGTACATTTCATCTCCAGATGGAATACAGCTTACCAGAACTAACAGGAACGGGAAGCACCTTATGTTAAATACACAGTATTTGCACCTAAAACCAACAATTACAAAACGCAAATAAATCTTTTATACAAAACCACTATTAACAAAGTTCAAAACAATGTTCCCCCCTATTCACTAGTCAAGGCAAATTCCCCTCCTTGGAGGGGCGAGGGGAGGGTAAAAAATATATGAATAACCAAAATTAATAATATTTTACACCTAAAACCAACAATTACAAAACGCAAATAAATCTTTTATACAAAACCACCATTAACAATAACAATAAAAATAAAACCAAAAGGGAAACGACTTAAAAGGCTCGTATCGTGTTATTCGGGGCGGTTCTTGGAACAACAACCCAACTAACTGCCGTGTAGCTAACCGTAACAACAACAACCCCACTAATAGTAACAACAACGTGGGGTTTCGGCTTGCCTCAAGCTTAAAACTGGATGGATGTCCGTTTTTGAACCAGTCGTTTGCCTGTTTGCCAAACTATTGTTTTAGGCAACAAATACTTTTAATGCTACCCTTTAGTTAGTAGCTCTTTTGCCGAAAGCTAAGGAGTAGCTTTTTTTCAAAACAAAAAATATAAAACCATGCATGTTAAAAAACAATTACACCTGTACTATTCCTTTTTAGTTTTATTACTATTAGCAATCCCCCCCCAACTAACCGCCCAGAACCTAAACAGCTACGGCGGCCACAGCCATACCGATAACGATGCCGCCTTATGCCAAAACCTATCTCATGGCAGCGATGCAGAAGCGCAGCGAGTCATAAAAAAGCTGTGCGACAAAATAGGCATTTACGCCCATATAGAAGCCGTGCGCTGCGAACGAGTAGCCAACTGCCGTGCCGAAAATATAGACGGTTTGCCCCACATATTTTTCAACCCCGATTTTTTAAACCAAGCCCAAACCCTCGATTTTAGCAGCAGCAAACTGCCTACTAGCACCAATTGGGCTATACTAGGCGTAATGGCGCACGAAATAGGCCACCTCCAAAACCACCACCATGCCCGCCTACGCAAAAATGGCGAATCCAAAAAAAGCCTAGAACTAGAAGCCGACGAATACTCAGGCTGCCAACTAGCCCGTATGGGCGCAACACTACCCCAAGCCCAAAAAGCCCTCTACCTGCCCGATGTAAGCGATGCAGGCACTTACTCGCACCCTGCTCGTAAAGATAGATTACTTGCCGTAGAAAAAGGCTGGCGCAGTTGCGGAGGAAGTAGTATTGTGGTAGTACCACCTCCTACACCTAGCCCAATACCTACGCCCACACCTCGCCCCAAACCCGACCAACCCGTACCCCAAGGCATGGTGCTAGTAAAAGGCGGCACTTTTACAATGGGCTGCACAAGTGAACAAGGAGATGATTGTGATAGTGATGAAAAACCTGCCCACCAAGTAAGCCTAAGCGACTTTTTTATTAGCAAATACGAAGTAACCAACGCCGAGTATGCCGAATTTTTAAACGCCAAAGGCAACCAAACAGAAGGCGGAAAAACTTGGTTGGATATAGAAAGCAGTTCTTGTGATATAGAAAAACAAGGCAGCCGCTATAGCGCAAAAAGTGGCTATGCCAATCATCCTGTACGAGAGGTAACCTGGTATGGTGCAACTGCCTACGCTAAATGGAAAGGGATGCGTTTGCCTACGGAAGCGGAATGGGAATATGCTGCTAGAGGCGGACAGGAAATGCGTAGTACAAAATATGCAGGGAGTAATGATTTGGATAAGGTGGCTTGGTATAGTACGACAACAGGTTATTCAGGCACAAAAGAAGTTGGCACAAAATCGTCAAATGAGCTAGGTTTGTACGATATGAGTGGCAATGTATGGGAATGGTGCAGCGATTGGAAAGGGGATTATAGCAGTAGTTCAGCGCATAATCCTACAGGACCAAGTAGTGGCTCGTATCGTGTTCTTCGTGGCGGTTCTTGGGACAGCAACCCAACTCGCTGCCGTGTAGCTCACCGTAGCAGCCACTTCCCCACTTTTAGTTACTACCACGTGGGGTTTCGGCTTGCCTCCAGTTCAAACGGTTCATCCAGCCAGTTTTAAGCTTGAAAAAAATGCGAGGCTTGTGGTGTAGTGGGAGCAATAGGCGAGCGTTAAGCCGCCTATAGCGTACACGTAACTACAAGTTGAGCTACGTTAGCAGGAAGGGGAGCCGCCTCTGGCGGCCGATTTTTTATTTTTGCAAACATATTTATTTAAACAAATATGTTTGCAAAGGAAGACAGCAAGCAAAATAAAATATTTTTGTTCCTTCCAATTAAACCAAGCCCTTAATTATATATCCTACTATAATACCCTAAATTCATTTATATTCAATTCAATCACCCAAATTAGCAGCAATACAATGAGCTACTACAATTATTCCCTTCATTCCACCAATAGGCGCTACCTCTATTTTTTGCCTTTCTTGTTCTTGCCAATTGCATTGGCAAGCCGTTAGCATGTTAGTTAGACGTAGCAGTGCCACGTCTCTACGATATGGTCATATATTTAATTTTAAAATTGTGCCCTATATTAAAATGTAGAGACGTGGCACCGCTACGTCTAACTGCTACATCTAATTACGTCTAACATCATCACGTCTTCGATAAACAGATCCATAATGGCTAATTTTTTTATATAAAAATAGAATCGCCCCCATATTAATTGAATTGGCAAGCCGTTAGCATTTTAATTTTCGTTGCAATGCATTGTATCGTCTTTTAAAATAGCAGACGACTTTCTAATGCAATTAGAAAGAACAAATAAATCACATTACTATTTCTTAACAAAAAATAAAACACACCAAACATGAGAAAGCTTTATGTAGCTACCCTCGTAGCACTTGTATGTTGTATGGCATTAACTGTTACAACTGTTAGCATTACCGCACAAAATGCAACAGGATTAATATTTGACGATCCCAACTACAAAAACGTAGAACGCCTCGGCGCAGGTATGAACTTTACCTCTGACGAAAAACCACAATACAGCCTTAAAAAATACTGCCCTACACCGCTTAGTCAGGGGCGTATTGGTTCGTGTGTAGGTTGGGCAACGGGCTATGCTGCCCTAACAATTAGCAGTGCCTACCAAAAAGGCATCAGCGACCAAAGCAAAATCAACAGCATGGCACACTCGGCCATGTACATCTACAACCAAATTAAAGTAGGTGGCTGCGACGCTGGTTCTCGCATCAACGAAGCCCTCGACCTCCTACAAGACAAAGGCGATTGCCTCGCTTCCGATTTTAATCCTGTTGACGATTGTTCTGTTGCCCCTCCTAGCGAAATTCACCGCAAAGCCCTTCCTTACCGCATTAAAGATTACGGTACTTTGTTTAGCATTAATGCCGCCGATGATGTAAAAGTAGGCGCAACTATCAGTAGCCTAGCCGAAGGTAAACCCGTTATTATTGGGATGGTTACAACGGCTTCCTTCTTACAATTAAGAGGCAATACATGGCAACCGTCTGCCAACGAATCTAATGGCGGTGGCCATGCAATGACGGTTGTAGGCTACGACAAAATGCGTAAAGTATTTGAAGTCATGAACTCCTGGGGGACCGATTGGGGCAATGGGGGTTTCTTTTATATTAGCTTTGATGATTATGCCAAGTATGTAAAATACGGTTTCCAAATACTGGTACAACCTAACGCACGCCCTAGCGACCCCGTACAGCTAGAAGGAGAGTTTGTATTTAAAAAATATGCTCGCTATGATGAGGATAATGATGCCTATATTTTTAACGATATGTCGCCTACATTAAAACAAAATAGAGATGCCTCGCAATACTACACCTTAGCAGATGGTGCTATTAAAAAAGACGACTATTTTCGTATTGTAGCCCAAAACATGAAGAAAGACAGCTACGTTTATGTATTTAGCATAAAACCCGATGGCAGTGAAGAAATTTTATTTCCAAGTAAGGATGCAACAGATTTTGATGGCACAACGATAAAACCCCTCCCTCGTGTTATCAACAATACAGCATCAGTAATGATACCCGACGGAGATAATGGCATGACCGTTGATCAAACAGGCACCGACTACCTCTGCATTTTATACAGCGATAAAAAGATTGATGATATGGCTAGTAAAGTAAGAACAGTACGAGATGCAAGCGGTTCATTTAATGCCCGTTTAGCGGCAGGTTTTGGCAACGACCTTATGAAAAGCAGCGAACTCAACTACTCGGATGGCATTATGAAAATAAATGCCCGTAGTACAAGCGGTGCTTATATTGCGCCGTTGGTATTTAAAGTGGAGGTGAAGTAAGGATTATGCAAACAAAAAAAACGTTTTTTGCGTGTTTATGGCTACTAATAGGATGCTTATGCCTAGCTACAAATGCTGCGGCACAAGCACCAAGTACCAAAGCCGTTAATGCCGATACGCTGCTGTTTACCATCCAAAAAGTACAGCTCGATAGCAGCAAAACCGATTACCAATATACCCCCCTACAAGTCGTTGCTCACTACGATTTTGAGGTGCAATATCCTTACTACAAAATCAGTAGCCAAAGTGACGAGGAGGTGTTGAGTGTGGGCGATTTTTTGCAAGTAAAATTACAACAGTTGCCCGATAGCGGTTACCTCTATTTTTTTAGTGTAGATGAATGGCAAAACATTAATCTGCATTTTAAAAGCGATAGTTGCACCACCAAAAGTATGCCTTTAATTATTCCCGATGGCAGCAATGCACTAGGCATTGATTATGCAGGCACCGAACGTTTTGTGTTTTGGTATGCCGCAAAACCTATTGCCAACTACGAAAAATTAGCAGGCGGCCTAGAACTAACAATGGGACGATTTATGCAACGCATTGTTAATCAGCTAGGGCGTAGTTTGGTGCTGCCTTCTAAGCAATGGAAACTACTCAACAATACCAACGAAAAGGCTGTTACCGAACTAGGCTTACAATTACTACACAGTAGGAATCAACCCGATGGCATTATTCCTATTGTGATTGAATTTGACGTGCAAGCCGCACCTACACCCGCACCAACTCCTAAACCTACGGTTACCGATACCGTACCACCAACTAATAAGCGGAAAGAGTAAGGGAAATTATTTATGATAAGCAACAAAACAAGGGAACTTAGTTTCCCTTGTTTTTTTATTCCCTGTGTTGTTTTTTATTAATCAATCAATCATTTAATTAATCATCATGAAATCATATACCATTTTTGCCCTAGCATTGCTAGGTATACTATTGTGTTGGCCAGTGAGTAAGAGTCAGGCACAAAATAAAAAAGTAATAGCCGCCGTACACCAACTCATGGATATTCCCTTTTTTTCCAGTTTCGATTCGATAGGGAATGTAATGGAGGGGGCGGCTAGGAGGGTAAAAAACGACCCTTTGCTATACAGCGAAACCGAAATGAATCAACTGCAAAATGCTTACGAAACCTCCGCTATGCGTTTCAATAAAGTATTAACAAGCATGAAAATGGATTTGCTCAATCCTAAAAAGCTAAAGCTCATTCTCAACGATCCTAAAACCTACAGCGAAAGCTATCAATTTAAACTCGAACAAGCCGACAATGCTTATCAACAGGAATTTGTACAACTAAAAGCCAAAATTGATAACGACAAACAAATTGACGGTTTTAGTATTCCCTTACTCATTACCATTTTAGAAGGCACTTACCAAGTGTTTAAGTATTTGCAGGAGGTAAAACGGGAAGTCCGCAAATTTACAGAGGAATTGTTGGATACGTACTTGGTAGCACCGCATCGGGTTTTGTTGTGGGAGGAGTTGTAAGGAGCAACAGTTAGTGAAAAGGGGATACCTATTTTTAGGGAGAGCGGGGGATTTTTTTTAAAAATATTTTTGGCTCAAATAAAATGACAGGCAAATTGTTATATAATTATTTTTATTAAAAGTGAAAAATAAAATAAGTCTAATTAAACTTTTTAAAAACCTTTAGGTCTTAGATAGTGCATATAACAAATAGATTCCCTAATTTAAAAAATACATATTATGCATTATCCAAAGAATTTTTCTTTATTATTAGCTTTCGCATTATTATTGGTACTTGTTCCTAGTACAAGTAACGCACAAGATAATGTTCGTGTTAAAAAGTACAAGACATTAGAGCTAGACAATAAAAATGTTATTAACAAAAGAAAACTTAATAAAGTTGTTCCACAAGTAGTACCGCAGCAAACTCCTACTTTTAAAATGGGCAACACAAGTGTTTCTAGGTATCTTACTAAAGATGCGACAATGATTACAGGTGCATCACTTCCTAACCTTGCCAACATCAGCATTAGAGCGCCTAAAGCTTCTTCTGCTAGATTTAGTAGCAATCAATTTGCGAATCCTAGTGCCAGTAAATTCGATTTAAGAACGATTAATGGCGTAAGTAGTATAAAAGATCAAGGCAGATGTGGTTCTTGTTGGGCATTTTGCGCTATATCATCTCTAGAAACAGCTCATATACTACAAAATGGAGTGCGACCTAACACGATTAACCTATCAGAACAGTTTGTGCTTAGTTGCTCTGGAGCAGGTAGTTGCGGTGGTGGTCAGCCTCATAAAGTTTTTGATTATTTTGAAACGGAAGAGGAAGGATGTCCTAGTGAATCTTCTCTTAGTTATCAAGCATCGGATGAAAGTTGCCCATTAAATCCAACTCTTACAAATTATAAAGTAGCTGATTGGGCTTGGGTTGGCGATAATCCAAATCAAGCAACTGTTGCAGAAGTAAAAAGAGCTTTGGGACGATATGCTGCAGTAGAAACCTATATGTGGGTAAATACATCTGCTGCTAGATATACTAGTGGCGTACTAAATGATGACACTCGTACAGGCTGGGGCGGTTGGCACTGTGTTCAGATAGTTGGCTGGGATGATAGCAAAGGAGCTTACTTAATTAAAAATTCATGGGGAACTGGCTGGGGCATGAATGGTTACGCTTGGATTAAGTACGATGTTTTAGCGATGGGTAAACTTGCTGCATGGGTTACTGCAACACCAATTAGCAACCTAGATGGCACTTGGTACAATACAGATAGCAATACAAGAGGCATTACCAAATTAATTGTTAGCAACAACGAAAGCACTTTACATTGCTTTGGTAGCTGTTCCCCTACCGATTGCGATTGGGACGAAACGCCACTTAATACCGTTGGTACAGGTTATACGGCCTTTTACGACCACGGTTTTGCAAACAGAAACATTAAGCTAAAGCAGTTAAGCAATGGCAATTTAGAAATGCGAATTGCTGCTCGTTATAGAGATAACCGTACAGACAGAGATGACATTTACATTTTTGAAAAACGATAGTTGTGGAAAAACTGGTCGGTATTTTAATACAAAAAATCATCCTTTTCGTTTTATTACTGTTGTTTATAGCGATACTATCTTGCAAAACCCCTAAACCGTTAAGCTTTACTAAAACGGATGCAGATGATACGATTACGCTACCACAAAACGAATATTTTAACATACAACTCAACTCGAACCCAGGAAGCGGTTTACAATGGAAATTAGCCCAAGCTATTGATACCACAATTGTGCAACTAGATTCGATAGGTTTTATACCTGCTAAAAATTTAGCTACATCGGTAACTAAAACGGAAATTGAAACAACAATAGCAGCACCAACTATTGGCAATAACGAATCTTTAGAAGTATTTTATTTCCATACGATTGATAAAGGTAATACCTCCATTTCTTTTCATCAAGCACGACCGTGGGAAAAAGAAACGGCTAAACACCACAATTTACAATCTTTTGAATTAAAGGTGCGGTAATACTATTAAAAATTTAAAGCCTCCTTTGCAGCGTAAATTGTGCTGTAAAGGAGGCTTTTTTGTTCTTTCTAATTGCATTAGAAAACTCCCCAAAATGTGCTGCTACGAACAAAGGTTTTTGGGTATACATTACCATCAGAACGGCTTGCCAATGCAATTGTCAAGAACAGAATCCCCTTAAAATTTTGTAGGCAGTACTTTGTTTTTTTGGTACCTTAAATATTGGGACTGACCCTCCTCTTAATCTCCTCCCAGGAGGAGAATTTAGGCTTGCCTAGTGAAGAAGGGTAGCATTGTTTTGGGCATAATGACTAGTCTAACATGCATATTACGAGTAGACCAATACATTTTATTTAAAACAATGTATTCTCCCCTAAAAAAAACGGCCGCCAAAGGCGGCTCCCTTACCTGCTAACGTAGCTCAACTTGTAGCACCGTGTACGCTATAGGCGGCTTAACGCTGCGCCTATTGCTCCCACTATGCAACAAGCATCGCATTTTTTTCAAGCTTAAAACTGGCTGGATGAACCGTTATAAACTGGAGGCAAGCCGAAACCCCACGAGGCTGTAACTAGTAGTGGGGCTGTCGTAGTAACGGTTAGCTACACGGCAGTAAGTAGGGTTGTTGTTCCAAGAACCGCCCCGAACAACACGAGATTTTCCGAAACGTGGTCCTTTAGGGTTATTCGTAGCACTACGTTTATAATAACTGTAGTCATGCCAATCACTACACCATTCCTCTACATTGCCACTCATATCGTACAAACCTAATTCGTTAGCTACTTTAGTGCCTACTTCATGTGTTCCATAGTCTGAATGCCCATAGCCTTTATCAGAACTATTTTTTTCGTGCCAAGCCACCTTATCCAAGTCATTACTCCCTGCATATTTAGTGTTAGTCATTTTATGTCCTCCTCGGGCGGCATATTCCCATTCTGCTTCTGTGGGCAAACGCATTCCTTTCCATTTAGCATAGGCGGTTGCACCATACCAAGTTACGTTTATTACAGGATGGTTTTCATAAGCACTTTTTACCACATATTGCTTCCCTTTTTTTTCTATTCCCCATAAACTATTTAAATCAATCCACTTTTCCACGTCTTTCGTTTTTTTTCCTTTAGCATTTAAAAACGCAGCATACTCGGCATTCGTTACTTCGTATTTGCCAATAAAGAAATCGTTTAATATCACTTCGTGGACAGGTTTTTCCCCGTAGGTGCAACTATCCCCTTGCTCTTCTATACAGCCCATCATAAAAGTACTGCCTTTTACCAAAACCATACCTTCGGGTACGGGTTGGTCCATTGGTACTTCCACAATTTTTTCCACCTCTACTATTTTCTCTACCTCCACAATCTTTTCCACTTCTACTATTTTTTCTACTTCTACAATCTTTTCCTCTACTACTACTTTCGTTTCTGCCTTCCCTCTTTCCCAACCTATTTTAATAGCAGCTAAACGTTGGCTACGAGGAGGATGCGTATAATTGCCTTTTTCGGGTATTTTATGGCTGTACATAACTGATTGGGCTTGTGACAAACTCGCCTCCATTTTATATAAAATAAAGCCTGCAAACTCATCGGCTTCTAGTTCTCGTTCTCGGGGTGTTTTGTTTTGGCGTATAATGGGGTTGCTTACATGCCCCTTTAAATGATGCGCTACTTCATGTGCTAGTATGCATATTTTAGCCCAATCTCGTTCGTCCGTAGGGAGTTTGCTTTGTGTAAAGTCAATGCCTTTTAGTTCTTCCAAAAAAGCTTGGTCTATAATAATGTAGGGTACATTATCTATCAGTGTGGCTTTGCAGTTGTCGGTACCTGGGCATTCGGCTATTGCAAATTGAGGTTCTAGGCTTACTTTGGAGAGGATTTCTTTTACTATGGCTTCGGCTTCCTCGCTGTATGTAGCTGCGGAGTGTCGGCATACGTTTTCGGGGTTGCTAATGCTGTTGCCGAAGAAATCGGTGTTGCGGTCTTCGTTTTGGGCTTGTAGGGAGGTGGGGAGGTTGGCTGTTAGTAGTAGTAGCCATATTATACTTATGCTGCTAAATTTTGTTGTTGTTTTCATTGGGTGATTTGTTTTTTGTTTGTGATTAGCTTGGCAGAGCGAGCTTTGAACATATTTATTTATAATTAATTTATTGGAATTAACCAAAAAACGGCCGCCAAAGGCGGCATCCCTTACCTGCTAACGTAGCTCAACTTGTTGTTCCGTGTACGCTATAGGCGGCTTAACGCTGCGCCTATTGCTCCCACTACACCACAAGTTTCGCATTTTTTTCAAGCTT
>JAHDBT010000060.1 GCA_020630215.1 Bacteroidota bacterium | reverse complement strand
TGTATGTATCGGGCGAAGAAAGTACGCAGCAAATAAAAATGCGTGCCGACCGTATTGGCGTAGAAAATGGCAATTGCCTCTTGTTAACAGAAACCAATCTCTACGAAATTTTTAAAAAACTTAAAAAACATACCCCAGATTTATGCATCATTGATTCTATCCAAACTCTCGTATCTCCCTCACTAGAATCAACCGCAGGAAGTGTATCTCAAATACGAGAATGTGCAGGCGATTTACAACGTTTTGCCAAGCAAACGGATACACCCATGTTTATTATCGGGCACATTACCAAAGAAGGTCAAATTGCTGGTCCCAAAGTACTAGAACACATGGTAGATACGGTACTACAATTTGAGGGCGACCATCACCATTCGTACCGTTTATTACGTACCAAAAAAAATAGGTTTGGCTCTACTGCCGAACTAGGCATTTACGAAATGATGCACAACGGATTGCGACAAGTCAGCAATCCTTCCGAACTGCTTATTTCGGAAACCAATAAGGAATTAAGTGGCATTAGTATTGCATGTACCATAGAAGGATTACGACCTTTATTAATAGAAACACAAGCCTTGGTAAGTCGTTCGGCTTATGGCACGCCACAACGTTCGGCAACAGGTTTTGATGGCAGGCGATTAAACATGCTACTAGCCGTACTAGAAAAACGCTGCGGATTTAGGTTTGGCGATAAGGATGTTTTTATTAACATAGCAGGCGGCTTAAAAGTAGAAGACCCAGCTATTGATTTAGCGGTGATTTGTTCCTTATTGTCCTCCTTCGAGGATGTGTGTATTCCTGCGGGTACTTGCTTTGCTGGCGAGGTAGGCTTATCGGGCGAAGTGCGAAGTGTAAACCGCATCGAACAACGCATTCACGAAGCCGATAAATTGGGTTTTACGACCATTTATTTATCTAGCAGTAATAAAGGATTGGATGCTAATAAGTTTAACCTAAAATTGGTAACTGTATCAACGGTAGAAGAAGTTTTTCAGAGTTTGTTTCAGTAGTTTATACCGCTTTGCTAACTACCCGACGATTGGCTTTTTAAATAATTCGTAATCTTGCTAAAAACGGAATTTAATCACTCCCAATTTAGAGGATGTTATGTTTTTATTGAATCAGCAAATACAATTTTCTACTAGCAAAAAGTGGCTAGGAATTTTATTATTAATAGGCTTGCTTTTACAAGCACATACCAGCCTGTTTAGCCCTAGTGTAAGCATTCCTAAACAGGTGCAAACGGCTTTTGAAGAAACCTTGCAGTATTATCCCGAGCTAGGAGGAGTTGATGTAAAGTTAGTGCCTAAACCCAATAAATCGGCTTCTATGAGTGCTGCGCCTAAAGTCAATGTTTTGTGGCGCAATAAAAAAAATAGGCAATACCGCATTTACATCAAACTAGGCGGGCCAGAAAAAAACGGCTTGCAAGTACAACAACTTTCTCACGAATTACTCCTAGGCGTACTAGGTCACGAACTAGGACATATTGCCGACTATCACCAAAAAACACGCTGGCAATTAATCTGCATGGGCATACAGCAAATGTCTAAAAAATACGTTGCCCAAATGGAACGTCAAACCGATAAAATTGCTATTGAACACGGATTAGGAAACTACCTCCTACAATTTAGAGAATATGTATTGCAATTAGAACACATGCCTAAATTTAAACAACGCACTATAAAAAATTACCTCACTCCCAACGAAATTAAAGCACTATTACAAGAGCAATCTAAAAGTAATTGAAACTTCTGCCCTTTTTTATAGTCTATAAGATAGGCATTGTTTAACTTGCTAATCAAAGCTTTACACTAAAAACCGTCAGCAAGAAAACTAGCAGCACAGCGCACACTAGCAAACGATCTGACCACTGACCGCAAAAAATCGTCAGCAGGAAACTGACAGCGCAGCGGTCTGACTACTGACAGTAAGCGAAGCGAACGATCTGACCACTGACCGCTAAAAAAACCAATTCCATGAAACAATCAATTGCATTTATACTATTCATCCTTTTAACTACTAACACTACTATGATTACTTCTGCCCATTCTACCAATACTAATTCAACAGACATTACCCAAGCTTTTTTAGAGCAGCACTTATCGAGAGCCATCAGTATGCAAGACCTTACTAATGAGCTGTTTTGCTATGCAGGTGTTTCAAGAAAAATCGATACCAAAAAATATCCTTGTGGACGTTGGTATAATGAAGAAAGGTTTAACAAAAACATGGATATGCTGGGTAATATTGATGCTCGATTTATTGGTCGGGTAGCTGGTTTATGGGGGCGAGCAGATTGGACACAGCATGGATATTTTGAGGCAGCAGCAGAGGTGGCGAATCGCATTAATGAAACGTATGAAAAAGCAGGTTTAGAGCGTCCTATTATACAAGCATCTATTTTTGAAAAAATTGAGCCTTCGGTTAACAAAGTGCCTATTCCTGGTTATGTGGCAAAAACTTATGGACAAAAGGTGGGTTACTTTAAGTACGAAAAGATGCGTTATGATAAAAAACATCGACACAATTTTTTACAAGGTGGCACTACAGCCGTGGCCGATATTAGCAAGATAGAAACTCGAATGTGGTTTTATTACCAAGCCACCAAATACATTGATGCAGGATACGAAGCCATCCACTTTGGGCAAATACAAATTATGGACGATAACGACCCAGGGCATGAGCATTGGTGGCGTTTACTAGAAAAAATTCGTCGATATGCCAAAGGTAAAAACAGAGGGTTTGTTATTTGTGATGCCCATACACATGGACTGTTCTACTTACCAAGCATGGCGGCAGAGGCTAAAAAAAATTACAAATTTGACCCTAAAAAAGATTGGAATGATGACGAAAAACGCAAAGTAAAATATACGCATAAGCAATTGTTATTCGATTTCCATTCTTACCCAATGCGTATTAAACCTACCAAAGCTCGTAAGGATGAAACTGGGGGCGAAGGCACACTAGAAAAAAATTACCTAACGGCAATTTATGGCAAAAGTAAAGGTGGAATTACCCCTTCTGGCTGGGAAACAGAGTCGCTCCCTTTTTTAGTAGAGTTAGACGATTACGGTATTACTTGGCCTTTTAATCCCGAAAGTAGTTATTTTGTATGGGGATGGGACGAAATCTCTTGGTATGCCAAACAAAAACGAGCTTATCAAAAAGAGTGGCTGCAATACGCTTATAACAGAGTACGCACCCTAGACCCCAATGGTTATTTTCAAATGCCTGGTAAAAGGGTGGTAACCGATGTTAATAAGGAAAAGAATAAAAAAATATACAGCACTTTTAGGGCTACTAGTGGGCAAAATCCAAATAACCGAATAGAAACTACCATAAAAAAAGTATGGGACACAGCATCTAGCGAAGACTATTTTTTATATGAACTGGATTGTGTAAATAACAATATCCGAATTAAGCTAAACATGCCCTACGAACATCCTAGCCCTGTTTGGAAACTTGCCAGAGCTAGTAACCCAAGTGTTATTATTAGAAAATCGGAAGGAAGCCAAGAAGCTAGCTTCGAAAATATTTCGCCTAATAAGGAATACATTATTACCTATAGTTCGTGGCTGCCTCGCATTAAAGTACAAAAAACCATAAGTATACCTAGTAAAAAAGAGGTTTGCGATTAGCAACCTGTTTATCCAATAAGGAAAAGTACTTGACACTTTACAGCGGTGCAGCGAAGCAGAACCGTCTATATACCAAGTCCCCGCTACTATCTACCAAAAAAATTGTAAACCGTTTAGATAAACAGGTCCAATTAACGGTTGTTTTCTTTGCATTCCTGTGCTAGATATTGGAAAAAGCACAAAACTTAATTGGTAAGGTACCAAACATTAACTATCTTGCTGCTATTCTATCAACCTAGCAAATTTGAGCCATTGTTTTGTTAAAAGAAATTATAACCATTAACCATATTACCAAGTACTACCAACTAGGTACGGAGGTAGTAAAAGCCCTTGACGGAGTAGACCTCACCATTAAAGAAAACGAATATGTTGCCTTAATGGGACCTTCTGGTTCTGGTAAATCTACCCTAATGAATATTTTAGGATGCCTAGATACACCTACCGATGGTGCTTATACCCTCAATGGCAACTTGGTGTCGGAAATGACGGAAAATGAATTGGCTGAAATTAGGAATAAGGAAATCGGTTTTGTGTTTCAAACCTTTAACTTATTGCCTCGCCTCTCCTCGCTCGAAAATGTAGCAATGCCCCTATTATATGCTGGCATTAGCCGACGAAAAAGGGAGGAACGCGCGCTAGAAATATTAACCGATGTTGGACTAGGCGACCGCTACGGACACAAACCCAACGAATTATCGGGAGGGCAACGGCAGCGGGTAGCAATTGCCCGTGCCTTAATTGGCAAACCCTCTATTATTTTAGCCGATGAGCCAACAGGTAATTTAGATTCTAAAACTTCCTTAGAAATTATGGCCATGTTTGGCGATATTCATCAACAAGGCAATACCGTTATCCTTGTAACACACGAAGAAGATGTGGCTTTACATGCTCATCGTATTATTCGTTTAAGAGATGGAAAAGTAGAAACGGATATCATCAACGAAAATCCAACTATTCCAGAAATGGGCAATTAAAAAATAAGGAACTAATTATTTGACCTTACTTAACAACAACTATCACTCACTCGCCGTTCTAGCAAAAGCCTATTGGTTTTAATAAATAAACAAGGAAAAGATCCCTTCCTCATTTCCAGAAAAACTTAATTGACTGATTTGTTGAAACAGACCAATTCTATATCTAAAATTGCGAATTTGCTACCTATAGGCATCATCGTATTTGTTGTATGCCTATTAAGTACTGCTTGCCAGCAACCACATAGTAATACAACTGCGACCGTCGCAAAAAAAAATAAACAAAGCCTTCCTCAACATTTACAAAAAGGGGATAAAGGTAGCAATACGCCAGGCCGTTGGTCTTTCCATACACAGCGAGCCTATCCCGAAAAAGATATTAATTACGAAAGCTACCAACAAGCTTGGCAACAAGCAAAAGCAGCCAGAGAAACAGCAGAAACGCAACAACAAGGAAACTGGAAACTAGTAGGTCCCGAAAATGTAGGTGGTCGTATTACCGATATAGAAATGCCCGCCAACGATACCCTCACCATTTATGCCGCCGCTGCATCAGGAGGCATTTTTAAAAGCAACAATCAAGGCGAAACTTGGAAACCCATTTTTGATGAGCAAGCCAGCCTATCCATTGGTGATATAGCACTCGCTCCCTCTAACCCCAATATTGTGTATGTAGGAACTGGCGAAGCCAATGCCGGCGGAGGGTCTATTACTTACGATGGGGTAGGTGTTTTTAAATCTTTGGATGGTGGAACTACTTGGACAGATGTAGGCTTAGACAAAACTCGAAATATTGGGCGGGTTGCTGTTCATCCAACTAATCCCGACACGGTGTTTGTCGCTGCTATGGGTAACCTATTTGCCAACAATAAAGAAAGAGGCGTATTTAGATCGATAAATGGCGGACAAAGTTGGGAGAAAACCTTATATGTTTCTGACTCTACAGGTTGTGTAGATATTGCAATAAACCCTAAAAGGCACCAATTGGTTTATGCGGCAACCTGGGAACGAATCCGTCGTAAAGATGCTCGACAATATGGCGGACAAAGCTGCGGCATTTACCGTTCGGAAGATGGCGGCACTACTTGGTCATTAATAACCAACGGTTTGCCTCAAGAAGATTTAGGGCGAATTGGTTTGCAAATATCTCCCTCACATCCACACATCATGTATGCCGTTTATGCCAATGAGGAAGGACTGTTTAAAGGGATTTATAAGTCAGTAAATTATGGGGAAGAATGGTATGAAATAAATACCAATCGCCTAGAAAATGCTTTTTCTAATTATGGCTGGTGGTTTGGCAACATACGTTTAGATCCTCACGACCCCAATACCATTTATGTGCTAGGACTTGATGTTTATAAAACAACTAATGGCGGCGGCCATTGGCAGGATATATCGTGGAACGAGGTGCATTACGACCAACATGGCATGTATATACACCCACAAAATGCTGATCTCGTAGTGCTAGGGAATGATGGGGGTGTTTATATGTCGAAAGATGCTGGCGATAAATGGACGCATTTTAAAAACCTGCCTATTACCCAATTTTACACTTGCACCATCGACCCACAAGATGCGAACATTTATTATGGCGGCGCACAAGATAATGGCATTATACGCACCTTAACAGGCAAAACCAACGATTGGGAACACCTAGTAGACGGTGACGGGTTTGCGGTTATTGTAGACCCTACTGACCAAGATATTTTATATACCGCTTACCAATACGGAAACTTGCTACGTACAGATGATGGAGGAGTAAGTTTTTATGATGGACAAAACGGCATTGATTTAGCCGATTATCGCAATTGGAATACGCCTATTGTATTAGATAAAAGTAATCCTAACAGATTGTACTATGGTACTAATAGGGTGTATCGATCTAATAGCAGTGCAGAGTCTTGGACTCCTATTAGTCCGCCACTTAGCACTAAAACTACTGCCGAAAAAGTAGTGTATGGCACTACAACGGTTATTAGCATTGCTCCTAATGCCTGTAATATTTTGTACGTAGGCACTGATGATGGCAATGTTTGGCGAGCAAATGTAGACAACAAAGAGTGGGTAGATGTTAGCAAAGGCTTACCCAAACAATGGGTAACAGGTATTGCCGTGCATCCACAAAACGAACAAATGGCCTATGTTACCTTTTCGGGATACCGAACTGCACAGTATACGCCACATGTTTTTAAAACCATTGATGGCGGGCAAACATGGAAAGATGTATCGAGCAACTTACCAGAAGCTCCCATTAACGATGTGTTGATTGATGCCCAAAACCCCAAACACCTTTTTTTAGGAACCGATTTAGGCGTTTTTGTAAGTTATAACGAAGGTTTAAGTTGGCAAATGCTTGGGCATGACTTACCCAATGTTCCTGTAATCGATATGGACATACACGCCGAAGAAGGGATATTGTTAGCAGCTACCTATGGGCGTTCGTTATATACGTTTGATTTAAACCAATTAAAAGAAACGCCTCCTAATAGAGGTATTCCTTCTCAAAATTAAATCTTATACTAGTGACTCAAAACCTAAGTTCTTGATGACCCAAGCCTTGTCTTTTTTTCCTGCTACTGCGTTATTGCTCCCTCACGTAGCTACGGCTATGCTCGCTCGCAATGCCTTGTAGCAGAAAAAAAATACGGCGACTTAATCATCAGAAACTTAAGTTTTGAGCCACTAGCCATTTTTTTCTTTTACTGATTACGACCTGTTTGTCCAATAAGGAAAAGTACTTGACACTTTACAGCGGTGTAGTGAAGCGGAAGCATCTATATACCAAGTACCTGCTACTATCTACCAAAAAAAATGTCAACCGTTTAGATAAACATGTCCTGATTACCATCAAAAAATCCCAGTACTCAACTATGGAAACCAAGTCTGAAAAACCAAAAGATACCCTAGTAAACTTACCTCTCAAGCCAACAAACGAAGCAACAACAAACGAAGCCCCTTTACCTTATGCAGGTTTTATACTTCGCTTTTTTGCTTTTTTAGTAGATAGCGTCATCCTAGGCTTTATCCCTTTTTTACTAGTTATTCCCGAAGTAATGCCTGCCATCGATCTCGAAACCGTTTCTACCAAACAGCTTATTGCGATGCTTGTAGAAAGTTCTTTATTAACCTACCTCGCATTTTTTGTTATCCATTGGCTTTATTTTGCCATTATGGAATCGTCTAAATTACAAGCAACATTGGGTAAGTTAATGCTAGGACTTAAAGTAAGCAATATACACGGGCAACGAGTTACCTTCCTAAAATCAACTGCCCGATATGTATGGCGACTGCTCTCTGTACTAACCCTTTTTCTAGGTTTTGTTTTAGCAGGTTTTACCAGTAAAAAACAAACGCTTCACGATTTGCTAGCAGGCTGTTTAGTATTGAAAAAATAAGCCTACTCTTCCAAGCGATGTCTTATTATTTAGCAACTAACTTTTGTTTATAGAAACACCTACAAAAGGCAAATACGCTACCAATAACCGCAGAAAATGGGGTCGTCTAATAAAATTTTTAGACTCGTCTAAAAAAATATTTTGATGCGTCTACAAATTTTATTAACTTTGCGGAAATTATTTCATATACTAAGATAAAAAAGCCAATGCACTTACAACGAATTTTCTTTTTGCTTCCGCTGTTGCTTGCCTTATTACTAGGCGTTTCTTGCAACGAAAAAACGAACGAAAACTCTTCCAAACAAGACAACAAGTTACTCCATATTGTAACAACAACAGGTATGATTGGTGATGCAGTAAAAAATGTAGTAAAAGACAAAGCCAAGATTAGTTCCTTAATGGGTCCAGGTGTTGACCCACATTTGTACAAAGCAACACAAGGCGACTTAAAAGTGTTAACCGATGCCGACCTCATTTTTTACAATGGTTTACTTTTAGAAGGAAAAATGGAAGGCATCTTAGAAAAAATGGGAAAGGCGAAACCCGTTCAGGCTGTTTCCACAGATATTCCGCAAAACAAGCTTTTAGTACTTAACGCAGGTACTGCAAAAAAGGGCAAGGTACACCACGATCCTCATATTTGGTTTGATGTAACCTTATGGCAAAAGGCCGTGCAAAAAATTGCCGATGTAATGCAAAAACAAGATCCTGATAATGCCGATTTTTACGCAAAAAACACCGAGAATTATCTTAGCACCTTGCAAAAATTGCATACCGATATAAAGCAAAAAATGGCTACTATTCCCAAGAAACAACGGGTTTTAATTACCTCACACGATGCCTTCTCTTATTTTGGTAAAGCCTACGATATTGAGGTGAAAGGCTTGCAAGGCGTATCAACGGTTTCGGCTTATGGATTAAAGGACGTAACCAACATGGTTGATTTTGTAATTGACCGAAAAATAAAAGCTTTATTTGTAGAAAGTTCTGTTTCTTCAAAATCTATTGAAGCGGTATTAGAAGGCTGTAAAAAAAGAAAACATCCAACAAAATTGGGCGGTACACTGTTTGCCGATGCTATGGGCGAAGCAGGCACTCCCGAAGGCACTTATATTGGTATGGTAAATCACAATGTAAATCGTATTTGGGAAGCATTAAAATAGCGGGTTTTAGTTGCCCATTTTCACTAAGAAAATAAATAAACGACCATGAATGTTCTTGTTGAAAACCCTGTAATAGAAGCACACGATATAACAATTACTTACAACCGCAAACCTGCTTTATGGGATATTGATTTTGCATTGCCAGCGGGAAAACTTATTGGTATTGTAGGACCTAATGGCGCAGGAAAATCGACTTTGATTAAGGCTATTATGGGTATTATTCCGAAGAGCAGCGGCTATGTAAAAGTGTTTAACCAACCGCTTGACGAGGTTCGGCATCGAGTAAGTTATGTGCCACAGCGAGAATCGGTGGATTGGGATTTTCCCGCTAGTGTTTTGGATGTGGTAATGATGGGACGTTATGGCAAGCGCAGCCTATTTAGTCGCCTAAGTAAATCGGATAAGGAGATTGCCTTGGAAAGCCTACGCAAAGTACGGATGGAACCCTACGTTAATCGGCAAATTTCGCAGTTATCGGGTGGGCAGCAACAGCGGGTGTTTTTAGCTCGTTCATTAGCACAACAAGCCGACCTTTATTTTATGGACGAACCTTTTGCAGGAATTGATGCCGCTACCGAAAACGCCATTTTAGAGTTGATGAGTGACATGCGTAAATCGGGAAAAACCATTTTGGTAGTACACCACGATTTGCAATCGGCCTACGAGTATTTCGATTGGATAGTGCTCCTCAACACTCGCCTAGTAGCCTGCGGCCCAACAGAAGAAGTTTTTACCACCGAATTGCTCAATGAAGCCTACGGCGGTAAACTAACTATGCTTTCTAAAATTGGTGATATTATTAGAAAGAAAGATTTGCCTATTAGGGAGAAATAGTAGCTGGTAGAGGGTAGTTGGTATGGACATGCCTAATGAAATAGCTAACAGCTCACCGACCACTAAAAAATAAAAAGCCCCTACAAAACCAACTGACCGCTGACAATGAGCGCAGCGAATGGTCTGACTACTGACCACTAAAAAAAAAACATGCAACAACTCCTAGAATTTTTAAGCCTATCCGACCCCAATGTACGCTATGTAGTATTGGGCATGATACTATTGGGGGCAAGTTCGGGGGTGGTGGGCTGCTTTACTTTTTTACGCAAACGGGCTTTACTAGGCGATGCTATTGCCCACTCGGTACTACCCGGTGTTTGTTTGGCCTTTATGTTTTGGGGTACTAAAAATCCTATTGTACTACTCATTGGTGCTTTAATTACAGGTTGGCTTTCCTTGGTATTAATAGATTGGATCACGTCCAAATCTCGCATCAAATCGGATGCAGCAATTGGCTTAACCCTCTCCGTTTTTTTTGGAATCGGCATTATGCTGCTCACCTCGATACAGCAATCGGGCAATGCGGCACAGTCGGGTTTAGAGGAGTTTTTGTTTGGCAAAGCAGCTTCTATGCTTAGTACCGATGTGCTTATTTTTGGCATTCTTAGTGTGGTTTTAATTGCCACCATTATGCTTTTTTACAAACCTTTTAGCCTCATTGCTTTCGACGAAGAATTTGCCCACGCTATTGGCTTGCCCGTACGTACCTACGAACTCATTTTATCGGTAGTAACCGTATTGGCGGTAGCTATAGGCATACAAGCGGTTGGCGTAGTATTAATGGCGGCTATGCTTGTTACGCCAGCAACTGCTGCTAGGTTTTGGACAGATAAGCTGTGGTTGATGCTTATATTAGCGGCTATTTTTGGCAGCTTTTCGGGTGTTTTGGGAGCTTATATTTCGTCCTTGTCATCCTCCATGCCTACGGGTCCTTGGGTAGTAGTTATTTTATCTTTAATTGCCATTGGTTCCTTATTATTTACCCCCGAAAAAGGCATTTTTGCCCGCTATTTTATTCGCCGCAATTATCGCCTAAAAATGCTCGAAGAAAATATCCTCAAAATATTTTTTCAGCTAGGAGAAAAACAAAAAGAGTTTTTTAATCCACAAGCATTAACGGCTTTACAAGCTAGAAGAGAAATGCCCAATAAGCAATTGAGCAAAGGCTTAAAACGCCTCTTAAAAAAAGATTACTTACATGCTTTTGGCAGCGATTGGGTACTAACCGAAATAGGGAAACTAGAAGCACAACGGGTAGTACGTATCCATCGGCTATGGGAAGTATACCTCACCGAACATTTACGGATTGCCCCCGATCATGTACACGATGATGCCGAAGCCATTGAACACCTCATTACCCCCGAACTAGAAAAACAACTCGAACAATTATTAAATTACCCAGCAACCGACCCACACGATAGCGACATTCCTTATCAGTAGCTAGGGTAGAAGGTTCTTTAGTAGAACGTAGAAGGTACACTTCGCTGAAGGTAGCAGGATGACTAAATATCTTTCTACCTTATACTTTGCTATTCTCTACAAAAAAAAACAATTATGGCAGTTCATATTTGGATAGTATTAACGGGTGCATTGGTGGCCATTGCTTGCGGTTTGCTAGGCTGTTACTTAGTCCTTCGCAAAGTATCTATGGTAGGCGATGCTATTTCTCATGCCGTATTGCCAGGCATCTTTTTTGCCTATTGGATTTCTGGTTCTAGTGCCTCCATACCCGTGTTAATTGGTACGGCAAGTTTTGGTATTTTAACCACCTTCCTTATCGAGCTATTTAATAAAAAAGGCAATGTACAGGCCGATGCGGCTATTGGCTTAACCTTTACCTTTTTATTTGCGATTGGCGTTATTTTAATCACCTATTTTGCAGGGCAAGTAGAACTCGACCAGGACTGTGTGCTATATGGCGAAATATTATTAGTGCCTTTTGATACGGTATCGATTGGCGGCTTTTTAGTTCCTAGGGCCGTTGTTGTTATGTCGGTGGTGTTGAGCTTAATTATTGGGATGATTGTAGTGGGTTACAAAGGACTTTTCTTAACCACTTTCGATCCTGCTTTTGCTACCATATTAGGCATTTCTACTACCCTTTGGCATTACTTATTAATGGGAGCCGTTTCGCTTACAACGGTTGTGGCTTTCGAGTCGGTTGGAGCTGTTTTAGTAGTTGCTTTTTTAATTGGTCCTGCCGCAACTGCTTACCTACTTACCGATAAACTGCCTACTATGTTGGTGCTTTCGGCTGTTGTAGGAATACTTACTTCCGTTTTTGGTTATTGGCTGGCTTATTGGCTAAACAGTTCTGTTGCTGGCGCAATGGCTACTGTGCTAGGTATTTTGTTTATGTTGGCTTTTTTATTCTCGCCCAGCCAAGGAGTTGTTACTCGTAGATTTAGAAAAATAGAAGCCATAACAGATGCTTCGTTGGTTGGTTAGGGATTCAAAGCATTTACACCTTTTGGGTCGTAAGTAGGTCTTAAACATTGCTTTACTATACTTTTTAAAGGTGTTAAATACTTTTGTTATTGGATAAACAGGTCAACAAATAGAGGAATTTAATTTTTTTATGCTATAAAAAGCTCCTTATGCGGCTAATTTCTTAAATTTGCCAACTGTAAAAATGAGCAATACCAATAACATAGCATTAGAGCGCATTGAAGAAGCTCGCATTAATCATAGCAAAAGCTTAGATTTAAGCGGTCTAAACCTAACGCAACTGCCCAACGAACTTAGTGAGTTGAAGCAATTGGAAGAGCTATATATCGACAATAATCGCTTATCAGCATTGCCTACGCATTTGGGTAATTTATCGCATTTAAAAGTCATTAGAGCTTGTAATAATCAGATTTCTAATATTACCAAAGCCGTGCGTAAACTAAATAAATTAGAAACCCTTGATTTACGCAACAATAAAATCAACAGCCTCCCTCGCGAGCTAGGGCAAATTTCGCACTTAAAACGCCTACACCTATGCGATAACAATCTTACCGCTTTGCCTAAAGCTATCCGATACTTAGATAGCTTAACAGAGTTACACATCCGCAAAAATAAGCTGGGGCAATTACCAGAACATATTGACCAGTTAAAACGCCTGCAACAATTACATTTAAACGATAATAAATTAGGCAAATTACCTACGAGTATTGGCAACCTAAGCGAGCTAGAAATACTAAATGTAGACAATAACCATTTGCACAGTTTACAATCGAGCGTAGGCCGTTTACACAAGCTCGAACGCCTGATGATTGCCAATAACCAAATCCATAATTTACCCAAGGATATTGGTAATTTAAGCAACCTAAAAAAGCTGGATGTAAGTTATAATTTGCTAGGCAATTTGCCGCCCGAAGTTTCTAAACTACATAAGTTAAGCAATCGTAAACTAAGCAAAAATCATGTAGATAGAGGGATTGAGTTGCGAGGCAATCATTTTAATATTCCAGAGGAAGTATTGAACAGAGAACCTAGTGAGGTGATTCAGTATATTTTGGATTTACAAGCATCGGCAAAAAACAAACCGTTGCATGAGGCCAAGCTTATTTTTATTGGCTCAGGCTATGTGGGTAAAACCTCCTTAATTAACCGTTTGCTCTACGATAATTTTCAGCCAGAAGTAGATAAAACAGATGGTATCCAGATTAGGGATTGGCATATTAAACGAGGAAACGACAATATAAAATTACACGTTTGGGATTTTGGTGGGCAAGAAATTATGCATGCTACGCACAAGCTTTTTATGACGGCTCGTAGTGTGTATGTATTGGTAATTAATCCGAGAACGGAAGATAAATATGGAGACTCGGAACTAGAGTACTGGCTAAAACTGATTCGGTCTTATGCACAAGATGTGCCAGTTGTAATAGCCATTAACAAATGCGAAACCCATAAAATTGCTATTCCTAAAGGAGAGATACGAGATAAATATCCTAACATTGTAGGTTTTGTAGAAACTTCTTGTAAAAAGAATATTGGCATTGGACGGTTACACAAAGCCATTGAGCGTTCTATTGCTCGCCTCGAACATATTGACGATATTTTACCACAGAGTTATTTTGAAATTAAAAACAAACTAGAGTCTTACAATGGCGACTATATTCCGTACAGCGAGTACCAAGGTTTGTGCCGCAAAATAGATAAGGATTTTAGGGAAAAAAGTATGCAAACCCTTATGCGTTTGCTGCACGATTTAGGCGTAATGCTTAACTTTAGCGACGACCGCCGCTTAACGCACACGCAGGTATTAAATCCAGAATGGGTAACAAGAGGTGTGTATCAAATTATTACTTCGCCTCGTTTAATCCAGAAAAAAGGAATTCTTACGTATAAAGAAATTTCTCGCATTTTGGATGCCGAAAATTATCCGAGCAACAAGGAACGCTACTACATTATGGACATTATGGATAGGTTTGAATTGTGCTACCAAATGCCCAACGACCGAGACACTTATTTTGTGCCAGGAGCTTTTCCTATTGATAGACCTAAAAAATTTAATTGGAAACATCAGCACAAAGAATTGTTGCGTTTTCAGTATCATTATGATGTGATGCCTAGCAGCATTATGAGCCGATTTATTGTAAAAGTACACGACTATATTAAGGCGCAAGATTATTGGCGCAATGGCGTAGTAATTAAAAAAGACAATTGCAATGCCTATATAAAAGCCGACCCCGAAGAATGCAAAATTTTTATTGAGGTAGCAGGCAAAGGCAATAAGCGCGATTTATTGGCTTTAATAAGAAGCCAGTTTGAAATACTGCACAACCGCTTATCGAATATAAAAGTAGATAGCAAAATTCCGGTAGGGGAAAAAGGAGAAATTGTAATTGATTACGACGACCTATTGTTTTACGAAGAAATGGAGGAATCAACGATTTTGGTGCGAGAATTACGTACTAGGATTGATGTAAAAGAATTGTTGAATGGGGTGGTTTCTGAACAAAAAAGAAATGCCGAACGGGAAGCCATTCTCCAAGGAACAGACCGTACTCCCTTGCTAGACAAATCCAGCGATATGACTTCCGATTTGGTGCCGAGAGAAGGTGATTTTTCAGAGCGTTTTAAAAATAAATACATTTATTATTTAGCAACAGGAGCTATTATTGCCGAATTTTTAAATTTTGGTTTAAGCGATTTGTTTAGCTTGATTTTGAGTTTTTTTAGACAATAAGAATGTGCAAATCATACCTTGGGTGATGGAGGGAAAATAAGTTGTGCGGTTTATATAAGTAGAGCATTTAGTGTAAGTAACAAAATAAAAAGGGATAGCATTACTTAACCCATGTTGATATTGTAGTCCCCCCCCCACACAAATAAATTTTTTGCAACATGTTTTGATTAAAACTTTGTAATGTCATGCCGTTAGCATATCAAAACAATTTAGCCATTTAACATTAAGTGTAAAATGTGTGGGACTACCTACGCAACTTAGGTTAAAAAACACTAGCTTGCTTTTTCATTAGGAACTTGCACAAACTCCTGTTTGGTTTTAATATCCTAATATAAATTAATAAGATTCATAACATACTGCTTTCTTAGATACGCCGCTTATAATAAGTGTTTTGCGGCTTTAAGAAATAATAATTTATTATGCTAACTGTGACCCTATTTTGAATATTCGTCTACACAAAGATTTCAATGACAAATTTGATGAAACTTACCTAGGCATAAAAAAAATAACTACTACAACCATTTCTGCCTATATATAATTAAGCAACAGTACAACCTCAATTTGCAAAAAATAAAACCACCTATTGCACTTATGTTTATATAAGTGTTGTATGGTTGTGCATGCAAGTTAACAGCCTGTAATTTTATTTTTTGTAACTACTACTAATCAATACTTATCACTTCGCAACCCTTATTATACATTTTGTTTTTCAAATGATTAGTAACAATTATTCAACAACTATTTAAAATATCGAACTGTGAATTACATCTCATCAAATATTAGGTTTTTGCGTACACTTGCAGGTTTAAGCCAAGGAGAATTAGCAGAAAAGGTAGGTCTTAACAGAGGAAATATTACTTCCTATGAAAGAAATATTGCTAAACCTAGTATTGAATTTTTACCTAAGTTAACGGACTTTTTTAATGTCAATCTTGTTGATTTTATTCAGAAGGATCTATCCAAAACAATGACGCGAGGCGAAGTAGAACGCCGATATGCGAAGAAGGATGGTAAGGGCGAAACAATTATTTCTAATAATGGGAGTCCTACTACTTCAAATGCAGCAAACCTTAATCAGCGAAATTATAAGCCTAGCGATCCTATCGCTGAAAACAAAAATGATTTAGGAGAGCTTCCTACTAGAATTGAAAACATTTTAACGGAGCTAAACAAAATTAACATCAGCTATAACCAAACAAATTTTTACAAAGACATTAATAGAATTGCTCAAAGTTTAGAACAAATTGCAGGGTCATTAGAACAATTATCAAAGGTTAATTCTTTACTATCCCAACAACTAAGTAAAGATACCCTTAAAAAAGATCCTACACATTATTAGTGTTTTTTAAACACGAGTGTATACATCTTTGAAACAATTACCTAGCAAAAGAGGCGGAGAGTTAAAGCATATAAATTTAATATGCTCCGCTTTCCTTTTGGGGTATTTATTAGGAAAAAGAAGGAACAGGCTATCTTAACAAAGTAACAGCTCCTTTCTTAATTTGTGGTCTGCTAATTACTATTTCCCCTGTTGTTTCTGCTTCCTCTACTAGCTGATAAGTGGCATACCATGCATAAGTTCCCATCACACATTTTTGCCCTTTATAAAAACCATCCCAACTTTTGTTAACCATATTACTAGTAAAAACAGTTTTGCCCCAACGGTCGTAAACAAGGAGTTCGTAATTGGTTATTTCGCAATAATATTTAGGTTTAAAATCATCATTAAGCCCATCTGCATTAGGCGAAAAAGCAGTAGGCATTACCAAACCACAAGCTTCTGGCTGCGGTGGTTCGCAACTATAAGGCTGTACCAATACGGTATCGGTTTTGGTTTCACAAACATTACTCATCCGTACCCAATACAAGCCAGGAGCTTGCACAGTTATACTAGCTGTACTTGCACCATTGCTCCACAAGTATTCGCTTGCACTTGCCGAAGTTGCATCTAAAATAGTTGTTGCACTTTCGGTTGTTGCACATATGCCCATAATGTCCGATAATCCGTTTTCAAAAGTCGTATTATAAGTCGATATGCGGATGGTATCCCTTTCAGTAGCACCACAATTATTTTCTGCTTGCACCCAATAAACTCCAGGGGCATCAATCACATAAGCAGGGCCAATAGCTCCATCTTGCCAAACGTAGGAATTAATTCCTGGAATACTTGCATTTAAAACAATGGTATTGCCAGCACAAATAGCTGCGTCTTGCCCTAGGTCTAAGCCAAGTGAAGGGCTAATGCTTACCCATACCGAATCTCGAACGGTGTACCCACAGGTATCTGTAACAGCCGCCCAATACCATCCTGTAGTTGTAGCTGTAAAAGTAGGATTAGAAGAACCATCCTGCCATTCGTATTGTATATCAGGAGTTGCATTAGGAAGGTTAATATTGGCATCTAATAGATAGGTGCTTACTGTACAAAGCGCAGTGTCGGGACCTAAGTTTAAGGTTAATTCGTGCTGATTAATAACAATGGTATCCCTAGCACTGCCACATACATTGTTTACTTCTAGCCAGTACGTGCCTGCTTCCCCAACCTCAAAGGTAGGGCCTACATTAAACGGATTCCATACATAATTCGTAATGCCTGCAATTTCATTTCCTAGGGTAATACTATCATCAACACATAGCCAAACATCAGGGCCTAAATCAATGGCCTCGGGTGCCTCAAAAACATTTACGGTAACACTGGCCGTAAAATTATTGCTTATTACATTGTATACCGTTGTTGTTTCGGGGCTAACCGTAAAACTACCCGATGAGCTAAGTACTATATCAGGTTCATCTGCTGTTACCCATGTATAAGCATCGCTGCCTTGTGCAAATAAATCAACACTTGCGCCTACACAAATAGACGTATCGTTGCTAACCGAAACAGGAAAACTGTTAAGCTGTACACTAACCTCATCTATAAAATACAAAGAATAAGGATTGGCTACGGTTACAAATGTTTCTAGTTCGGTATTTTCATCACTATAAAAATTGCCAATCGTTATTTGGTCAACGTTTTGGGTAGGAGTAAATTCAAAAGTTACCTGCTGCCATTCGGTATTATAAAAAACAGGGTGAACATAGTGAGGGGTAATGTTAATAGGCTCGGTTGTAATTTGACTCAGTGGTCCAACAGAAAAATAAACTTGTAATCCATTAGAACCAACTCCTCCATAGTCTGCAACGGTTCCATTAGTTACATAAAAGCTTACTAGGTAGGTATTGCCTATTGCAAGCGGTTCGCTCAACGTACTGCTCAGGTATTCTCTATAATTAGCAAAGTCGTTTCCCCAAGCAGCAACACACATAATTGCATCTCCTTCAAATGGATTAACGGTGCCAAGGTTAGAAACAGGTAAGGTAGCAGCAACACTTGCTGCGGTATGCAGGTAATCGGGGCTTGCAGCGTCTAAAGACATAGACCCATTTACATTATCCCAATTATTAACGCGCCACCACTGTCCAAAGGCATCCGGAATGCCCGTGTTATCCTCAAAACTGCCATTTACAATTAGGTTTTGAGCTTGTAAAAAAAATAGGTTAGTACTAAGTATTAGTACCAGTAAAATTAAACTAGTTTTGAGTAATTGTTTCATTGCGGCATTATTTCGTCGGTGTTATATTTTAACAGGTAGACATTTTGTATTTCTATTTGTCACCAATATGCTGTAATAACGCAACTAATTGTTATTAAGATACACTTAAAATGAGGAAGCAGCAAAAAAAACAAACTTTTTACAGATTTATAGTGCAAAGCATACTGTAACATAAGGTACAAAAGCAAGGCCAAGTTTTACTAACACTATTAACTTGACAGCCTACTTAGGCTTGTATTTCGATTTACGTAACACCTCGGCTCCGTCGGTCATGGCCATTAATTCTTCAAAACTAAGGTTGGGATTATCAGCCATTAACTTACGTATCATTTGCCAGCCTATCCAAATGCCTACTCTTCCTGGCGAGCTTCGGGGCATACCGCTAGTAAAGGGAGCTTCGCCTACCAGCTTATCAATTTCTCTTTGCTTGCTAGAAAATAGCAATTCCTGTTCACTTAAATGTTCCCACATCTGTACTTCATTCTTTTTACACCAAGCTAATTGTTCTTGGTTGTAGCCCATTTTTAATTCGTCAGCCGTATCGGGCAGCACCATGTCCAAAAAATACATTAACTTTCCTTCGTAAGCAATTTGATCAATAGCACGCTTATCTTTGCTAGAAAACTCATACAAACCCTGCACATAGGCCTTCATGGCAGTAGGGGCAATATATTCGGGACTTAACCTAGCAATAATATAATCAGGTAAGGAAACCGAGGGGTAAAAAACAAAATCCTTTCCTAGAAACATATCCAAGCTAATAGCCAACACTTTGTCCTCAAAGGTAGCTACCGCAGGCCCAAATTCTGATACATGACTTACTACTTTTGGAACTGGTTTTTCGGGGAAGTAATATTTATAGTACTTAAAAGCAGTTGTTAATTCGTTTTCGAGTTGTTTTAAAGTAGGATACTTTTGCTGACAGCTATCATTTAATGCTCGTATATCAGGATTTGTTGTAAATTGCAGCAATTGTTGCTCGTAACGTTTTACAGGATCGCTCATTGGCAATAACCCTACTAGTTTTTCTACATAAAGCGGAAAAAAATTAGGGTATTTTTGTTGGAGTTGCTCCAAGTCTTTTTTATAATTGCTGCTATCAATGGCAAAGAATGCTTGTTCGAAACGGTCAATGGGCACTTCGAGGGCAATGTCCGAAATATCGGGTTTATTACCATTGCAGGCACTTAGTAGCAACAAGCCTAAAAGGAGGCTAAAAAAGGAGGTGACCGCATAGTTTGTCCTTTGTCTTAAAAGCAGTTTTTGAATCATTTAACATCAATTTATTTTTTTAATAAACGATAGGAACCGTCCTATATAAAACTAACTGTATGAAACAACTATTAAGCTTAATAGTCATTACAATTATTTTGTGTTTAAGCCAAACTAAAGATACTAACGCACAAAACCTACGTTTTGGTTTGCAATTTACGCCAGAGTTTACTTCTTTAAAAATACAAAGCGATAGTATTGAAAGTAGAGGTGCGAGCCTTAGAATGAGCTACGGTATAGTAGCAGATTATTTTTTTGGCGATAGCGACCGTTATGCATTTTCTAGCGGATTAATTTTAAACCCAGTTAAAGGTAGTTTTGATGTCAACGACACCACAGGAATGGAGGTCGTTACCAAAGTGAAATACCAATACCTGGAAATTCCGCTAATGTTAAAAATGCGTACCGAACAAATAGGTCCATTTAAATACTTTGTGCAAGCAGGGCTTACGCCTTCTGTTGCATTGCGTACTCGTTACTTTATTAATGCCCTGGATTTAGAAAATAAAAAAGGTAGAAAAATTACTCGCCCATTTAACACAAGTGCTACCTTTGGAATAGGTGTAGAATATCCTATTAATGATAGCGACAGCATGGCGGCTTTTGGTGGCTTGTATTACAGCCGAGGTATTTCTAATGTAGTTAATGTGAGAAAAACACACATCAAGGAAGTACCCATTGAAATAGCTGATAAAGATAAGTTTTCAACGAGAAACTTTGGCGTTCGAGTAGGGATATTTTTTTAGAAGCTATTAGTAAAAGCATCTTTTAGTGGCTGCTAAAGAAAGTAGAATTCGTACTTAAAGCGTTTCGTCCTGTTTTTTATCATAGCTAACGCATTAAACTATTTTCTACTAGGGAACTTCCCCCTAAAACTAAGCGTTTTACTAAGAAATAGCACAAAAGTAAAAAAAAAGCTAAAAAAAATGCCTCGAAAATTGCACAGCAATAAAAAAGAACTTACTTTTGTTCCGCTTTAGAAATGAAGCTGGAAGGTGCGGTAGCTCAGTTGGTAGAGCAATGGACTGAAAATCCATGTGT
>JAHDBT010000059.1:3172-21123 GCA_020630215.1 Bacteroidota bacterium | reverse complement strand
GTATTAAAATTTGTGTTTTATACCATAACTAATAGCTAAAGGTGTGCCATGTTTTTTTGAAAAGAGGTGTTTTTTTGTATATATTTACATCCATTTTATTAAAAAAATGCCCTAGCGCATCCGAAATAAATTCCAAATGCAAAATAGAAATCCTATAGATAATATTATCTATCAAATAGAAACAGGGAAAACATTAGAAGCTATAGAACAATTAAAAGGCTTATCTAATGATGATGATGAGAATCAACGATTAAGTATGCAATCTGCTAGATATATGGATTTAATGAAAGAGGTACATAATGGAACAACTAGTACTCAAGAATCACAGCTTATTCGTAATCAAATAAACTCATCTTTATTACACCTTACCTACACTATAGCACAACATTCCTCTAATGTTGAATATAAAAATTCGGCAAATAATATTTTAGATTTGGGACATCACAAAAATCTTAGTTCTAGGGAAAAGGTCGTTTTATTTGTTGGACTAAGTGTCATTATTGGATGTTGCATTGTTATATCTTATGAATGGTATACTTCAACTTATTATTCTTCAAATACTCCTTCAATGCTTTGTTCTATTTTACTTGTATTTAGTATTGTTACAATAATGTTCAATTTTTCAAACTTTAGAAATTAAAGTTTTTCCAACTATAAAAATAAGTTACTTTGTTCTAGCTAAACAAATCTTGCTAACAGCAAAAGAACCAAAGACGTTTATAATTCTCAAAACCCGACAAACCAAACCACCCTCCTATGAAAGATAAAAGAAGAAAAGGCTCCGAAATACTTATTCAGCGGCATAGCCCTAGCTGCCCTATTGTTGCAGTAGTAGAACAAGACGAGAGCCTTGCCTATTTTTATTTGTTTAGCACCAACGAATCATCGCCATTTGGCATGAAATCTTGTTGGGTTAGAAACTTAGTGACAGCTCCTGAAGGGAGGGATGTGGAAGCGATGGAAAAAAATCTGCCTCCTGTTTTATCTGCTCCGTATTGCAAATTCCCTAAAGGACAAAAACCCTTAGCAGCCGAAAACTTAGCCATTGTTTGGCTAGAGGAAGGCGACGGCGCAGCCCTACTTGAAAATGGGGAGATACTGACTATCATTCCTAGTTGGAGTGATTTTAAGCGTTTTATGGGGTATGCTAGAGACTGTAAAGGTGACAGCAGTTTGTGCTGGGAACTAACGGAAGAAAATGTACTGCATGAGCGAATAGAAAAAGCACAACAATATTGGAAATTATGGAATACAGAAACACACCCTTTTACTAAATTACAACCTCAAACTTTAGCCATATATGAAAAAGAGTGGGGAGTCGAAAGTAAATATTTTGCGATTGATGGAGGCAACTGGCCGCCTAAAGGTTTGTATGTAAACGAACACAACGCACATACTATTTTTGCTACCCTTGGTGTATCAATTGTGCCACAACCACAAGTAGAATTATACTATGATGAGCCCAACAACTTTAACCGCTTTGAATTAGCCTTAAAAATAAAAACAGCCAATTTAGCCGATAATGGAATTAACCCAATTGGAAGCAATATAAGTGGTACTACTACCATCCCTTGGAACAACATTACTTGGCTAGGCGAAGGGCATACCATTAACTTTGAAGGCTTTAATCATCCTAATTTTAAAGCCGCTATCCTCACCCAAAAATTGGAGGTGCTTCCCGCTATTTCCCTAGCAGATTATCGGGAATCGAAGGTGAATATATTTTGGTTAATCCCCATCACCGATGCAGAAAGAAACTTTGCGGAGGAACATGGGAGCGACGCATTATTAGTAGCATTAAATATGATTGGCGAGGTGGTGTTTGATCTTGCTCGTAAATCGTTAAGATAAGTTATTCTCCCTCCTCAATAAAAACAATCCCGTTAAAGTAATTGTTAAAAAAGCATCTGCCGTATATGCAGATGCTTTTTTTTTAACAATAAACACCAGAATCTCATGAAAAAATTATTGGCTATTTTGGGCATTATTGCCTTCGCTTTTCAATTCCAATCTTGCGGCACACTCAGTTCTACGACTTATATTGATGCCAATAAATCATTTGTGCTAGGCGAAGGAAATCATGGGCGATATACTGCCAAAGTTAAAAACGCAGGCAATACCGAAATTGAAGTGATACAAGTAGACAAGGCAGGTAGGGCTACTTCTTTTGGCGTATTACAACAAGGTGATAAACAACAATATCCAGTAGCCAAAAATAAAACCATCCAATTTAAAAACAAAGGTACGGATACGGGCATTATTAAAATTAGGGCAAAGGGCGATACGAAGTTAAGTATGGGTTACCAAAACAATTAATTTGCAAGCACTATTTAATAGTTTGGTCTTTTTTTGAACAAACGCATTAGCTGTTTCGTCTTTCTTTGAACAAACATATTTGTTAAATTTCATTAGCTTTGTTTATTCCATTTACTCATTTATTGGGTGGCGGAATAGGCAAAGCTTTTTTGTTTTAACACCTAAAATCCAAATTGATGAAACCCTTAATTCTACTAGTATGCACCTTATTATTAGGCAGCAATCTTCTAGCACAAAATGATGCTTACAAACCCATAATAAGCCCCAATATTTCTTGGGATATGCAATTTGGCTATGTAACCTCTCCCAACCCAATTTGTGAATTAGAGTATGGAGGACGTTACTTTTTTAATGGCGATACAATTATTAATGATTTGGTCTATTACCAACTCCATAAGTATCCCATTATATCTTTGTCTGAATTTTATTGCCCACCTTATGCCGTAGTTAATAGCGGAATGGATAAAACAGATATCTTCATTAGAGAAGATACTACAGAACGAAAAGTTTATATATGGGAAGATAATTCTGTTCCTCCCAGTCCAGAATACTTGCTATTTGATTTTAACCTTGAAGTAGGCGATACCTTGAATTCTTATTTTAATGGCGGGGGGGGACTTATTGTTGATAGCATTTATATGGTGACCTTAGAAAATGGAGAAACTAGAAGAGTATGGGACTTTAATTCAAATTATTTCCCACTTGAAGTATATTATATTGAAGGAATTGGCGGTAATCATGGATTGTTTACACCACTTCCAATTCCTTTAGAGGATTCGTACAGGCTTATATGTGTTAAGGAAAATGACGAATTATTATGGGGTGCCGAGTGCATAGAAATCTACAACTCCATAGAAGAAACCCTAGCCAACCCCACTCAAATTTACCCCAACCCCACCAGCACGCATTTATGGATAAACCGAAAAAATGCCACACCAGCAACCATCCAACTAATAAACATTAATGGGCAAATTGTACACACCCAAAAACTAACTGCCCCTCAATCACAAATAAACGTTTCGACTTTGCAAAAGGGGATTTATTTTTATAAGATTGGAAATGGAGTACAAGGGAAGTTGTTGGTTGAGTAATAATAACATTCCTAAAAAGCATTAAAGGCTACTAGTACCAAAAAGGACTAGTTGCCTTTTTTTTACCATTCTCCTACCTCTAAAAAAGCCCTCCCCTCCTTGCATTTACAAAAAAAATAGCTTAAATTGAACTTTCAATAGTTTCTGAAAGTTATGAAAGAAAGAGCCTGCTTTATATCAATAGGTAATTTAATAAGTTGCATAACGCAATAAATCGCCAAAATGACCAATAGTATGGATTTAAGTTTCTATTTTCGCACAAAAAAGGAGGAAACCCTTGTAACACCCACAACAGCAACGGTTAAAAATCCTCCTCCTCGTCGCAATCACCAAGTAAATAATATGCCGCTAACGCTTAATGACATTAGCCAACCTATTAGTGCCGAGCTGCTAGAATTTGAACGCAAGTTTAAAGCATCTATGAAGGCAAAGGTGGCTTTACTCGATAAAATAATGTACTACATTGTGCAGCACAAAGGCAAACAAATGCGTCCTATGTTTGTATTTTTAGCAGCAAAACTAAGCGGTGATGTAACAGATGCTACCTATCGGGGAGCATCGCTTATTGAACTCCTACACACAGCTACGCTTATACACGATGATGTGGTAGATGATTCTAATGAACGCCGAGGTTTTTTTTCGGTAAATGCACTCTGGAAAAATAAAATTGCCGTACTCATTGGCGATTATCTCCTCTCTAAAGGACTCCTTCTTTCTATTGATAATGGCGATTTTAGATTGCTGCAAATTGTTTCGAGGGCGGTAAAAGATATGAGCGAAGGGGAACTGCTACAAATGGAACGCAGCCGCAACCTTAACCTCGACGAAGACATCTACTTTGATATTATTCGACAAAAAACGGCCTCGCTTATTGCCTCTTCTATAGCGGTAGGTTTTGCCTCTAATAATACCGATGAAGCACAACAAGCACTCGCCTGGGAACTAGGAGAAAAAATTGGTATCGCCTTCCAAATTCGTGACGATTTGTTTGATTTTGGAAGCGACGATATTGGCAAACCTACAGGCATCGATATTCAAGAAAAAAAACTCACCCTCCCCCTCATCTATGCCATTAACAATGCCTCTAAAGCAGATAAACGACGCATGATTTACAACATTAAAAACCACAATACCAATAAGCAAAAGGTAAAGGAGGTAATTGATTTTGTATGGCAAAGTGGTGGCATCGAGTACACCAAAAAAGCCATGCATAAATACCGCCAAGAAGCCATTGATTTACTACACCAGTTTCCCGATAATGCAGCTCGTAATAGCTTGGAACAACTCATTTGGTTTGTAACAGAACGGAAAAAGTAATCAGTGGTCAGATCGTTCGCTGCGCTCGCTGTCAGTAGTCAGATCGCTGCGCTGTCAGTTTTATAGGCTGGCGATTAGGTGAGGCTCAATGGTTCAGATTGTTTTTTTTTCGAAAATTACAATCGCTACTTCCTACCAAAAACAAAACGAAGTGCCACAAAAAAATACCCGTTACCTACTACCCTGTACCCGCTACTAATCTCCTAATCATAACTTTTGCTGCTATCGCCAGTAATCGGAATTACGTCTCCTAAGTACTTAGGTGCAGCGTTTAGTGCAACATCTTTAATTGCTTTTATTACCGCAAACGATTCTCGTGCTTGCAGTATCCTTAAACTTGGGTATCGGGCTTCGTCGGCAATATAGCCGTAGGCGTTTAGTCCTTTTTGGCGGGCAATAAATATAGCTCTTGGAAGGTGAAAGGCTTGGGTTACAATAATGACATCTGTTACCGCAAATACTTCTTTTGCTCGTACCATGCTATCATAAGTATCAAAGCCTGCATGGTCTAAAAAAATATCTTTGCTAGGAACGCCCTTCCGTTCTAAATGCCTTTTCATATTATTTACCTCGTCATACTCTACCCGCCCATGATCGCCACTTAATAAAAACCGTTGTACCTTTCCTTGTTGATATAACTCTAGGGCATTGTCTAACCTATCACGCAAAATACCCGACGGCTGCCCATTATGGTATACTCTTGCTCCTAGCACAAGAGCCGTATAGCATTTAGGGATTTTATTTACATCGGCAAAAACATAGGATTTGGTGCTGTAGCGCACTAGGGCGTTTAATAAAATAAATACAAAAATGCCTAGTAGGGCAAGGAAGGCAAATCGCTTAAACCATTTTAAAACAATTGCAAATTTAGAAACTGGAACTGGATTGATTTTAGACATAGGGCTTTGGATTTAAGATTGTTGATTTTTTTCCTGTTGGTTTTAAGAACGTTTTTTTTTTTTGTTTCTGTTACTTAGTGGTTTGTCAAGTTAATAGTGTTAAGTTGCTTTTGAGTGAGTTTTGTTTCTTAGCAAGGCGCAAAACGCAGGCCTAGCCTAAGCTACGGCGAGTATTTGCAACGCCGCTAGGGAGCAAAAATCGCCAAAACAACTAACATAATTGACTTGACAGACCACTTAGGGCACAAGAAATGTAAGTATAAAAAAACCGCCTTTCAGTTAAAAACGATTGAAAGGCGGCAATGATTCATTAAACAAAAAAATTATTTTTTTACAAAACGGCTAGTTGTACTTTCGATGCCATTGTTAATGCTGATAAAATACATACCTGCTGCATAATCAGCAACATCGAAACGGGCGGTATTACTGCCAGCAATGGTATTAAAATTGGTTTCATGTACCAATACGCCTGCTAGGTTGTAAATGCGAATATGACTAGTGGTTGCGGTTGGGTTAGTAAACGAAACAGCAACAACATTGGTAGCAGGAACTGGATAAACATTATTAATACCAAAATTGGTTTGGCTACGGCTTAATACCACAATACCATGATTAGTGGTTGTGCCATTAAAATCGGTTTGTAGTAAGCGATAGTAGTTGGTGCCAGTAGGTACATTTTCGTCGAGCCATTGGTAGTTGGTATTCACAATGGCATTTCCTGCTCCAGCTATTTTACCTATCGAACTAAAATCGATGCCATTACTAGAGCGTTCTAGGGTAAAGTAGTCGTTATCGGTTTCGGTGGCGGTTGCCCACTTTAATAAGTTGCCTTGGTTTTGTGTTTCGCCCGTAAAGTGAAGCAGTTCAACAGGCTGCCCTTTTTCACAGAAAAAATCATTGCTTACTCCTGCAGCATCACAAATACCGTCGTTTGCAATAAAAGAGTAAGAGGTTGTTACCCCTTCTTCAAATACTACTTCAAATTCGCCATTAGCAGGCAGGGTGTTGGCATAATCGCCCGTTACCGAATAAGTAAGCGAATTATCGTACTGTGGGTAACCACCCGAAAGACTAACAATTACGTAGAAATCGCCTGTTGCCCATTCGCAATATTCACCAATGGTTAGGGTAATAGGAGCTAAAAATACAAGCTCTACGCCATTCGACACATCTGTACATTCTGCATCAATATCCACCATTCCTTCTTCGTTAAGTGGACCTGCTACTGCTACTATATAAACACTTTGGTTGGTTACATAATCTTCGGTATAACTAAAAATGCCGCTGTTGCTTTCTGCTATTAAAGTAGCTACGGCATTACTAGGGTCGGTACATACAATATAGGTAACACCTTCTAGGCCTGTTAATACTGCGCCTGCTGTAGTGGCCGTATAAATGTCGCCTGCACAAAGCACGGGTAATACGATAGGGGTTGGCAAGTTACCTGCACTAACTGTACAAGGCACTTCACAAGGCGCATCACCATCTACTGCAATTTCGCCAGAGGCAATATCGTCGGTTACTAGTACCGAGAAAGGCGTACCACAAGGAATGGCTTCGCTAGTAAAGCTGCTTGCATCAATCCCTTCGCCATCTACAATATAATTTTCTGAACCGCCCGTAATATCAAAGCTTACGGTATAGGTTAATTCATCATCGGATACGGTAGTTGTTATGTTAGTGACTTCTAATGGATCGATGCAGTTTTCGTCGGTTGGTGCTAAGATGTTAATGCTAATACAATCATCAGAGGTAGCATAGCATAAGTTTTCATTCTCTGCTAGGATGCTTAGAGCATCGTCGTAATCGGTTCCTGCACTTACCGTTTCTAAAACAGCGGCATCGTTTGCACTTGCGTAGTTAATCGCATAGATGCAATAAGTGCCCGATTCGTAAGTACTAAAATCATTTTGCACATCCGTATCAACTGCTACAATCATTCCGTCGGCATTTACTACTACCGCAGCACTTACAAAATCTTCGGTTGGTGCTTCTATGCTTAGGGTAACTAATCCTGCATCACTAGGACAAAAAGTGATGTCCTCATTAGAAATGCTGATACTGGCTAAACAGGCTTCGGCACAAGCTTCGTTGTCTTCGGCAAGTACGGTAAAGGTAGTGCCTTCTATGTCAAGGTCAATACAAGTAATGTCTTCTAAACCTATAGGGAACTCGCTACCAAAAGCTGCTAAAACATCCAACTCAAAAGCATTGGCATAATTCACTACATACACGCCATAATCGCCTGCGGCTAATCCTACAGAACTAAATGTATTGCCTGCTACTATATCCAACACAAAACCATCGGCATCTACTACTACAATAGCGGTTGTGTAATCTTCATCGGTATTATTGTCTTCAATAAGAATCGGTTCGCTAACGGTGCCTACACATAAAGATAAAGCGGCAGAATCGGTTGGGTAGGTTACCATTCCAATGTTGGCTTCACAAGCAAAACAGTCGGGGTCTTCTGCGGCTAAAATTTCAACAGGAAAGATTGCACTAAAAGCCACACAAAAATCTTCTAGGTTTGGAATAGGACTTCCTCCCACAATTTCCCCTTCAATTTCTGCTGCTTGACTTGCTAGGTAATTAATCAGTTGGATTTCGTAAGTGCCATTATCTAAGGATAAAGGATCTAGGCTATCGGTTATAGATACCAAATTGCCATCCTCATCAGTTACAAGTACTAGACTTAAAAAATCTTCTTCGGCCTGTCCTTCGGCAGTAAAGGAGATTTCGTCTTGTTCACAATAAACAGCTCCCTCAAAATTAAGCGTTCCTGCATCTGCGCCACATTCAAAACAAGGGGCATCTGGGTCAGTACCATTAGCAATAATAGTAACAAAGCCACCAGGGAAAAGGTCCACACAGCAATCGTCAAAATCAACAGGGTCAAAAGAGCCTCCAATTACTAATAATGGGTCTACACAATCGGCATTCCAAATAGGGTAATTCACTAAACTAATTAAATACTCCCCTTCATCAAGTTCTAGGGTTTCTCCTAGTTCGTAAACTCCATCTAAAATAATTCCGCTTTGGGTAACAACTGTAATTTGTGTAATATAGCCATCTGTCGCTTGCCCTTCTGCTACATAGGTTAGGGCTTCCCCTAAACAAACTTCGGTTGCATCAAAGGTTAAAGTACCTGCTGCTGGCTCGCAAATTTCTTCAGCACAAAGCGGGTCGTCTTCGGCTAGGATGGTTAGCGATACTTCGTTAGAAAACTCGAAACAACACTCAAGCACATCAGGCGGAAAGTTTTCGCCTACTAGTGCTTCGCAGGTTGCATCGTAATTGTTATAGTTAATAATAGTATAAGTACCAGGAGGTAAGTCCAATTCTAAATCTGTTGCAGGTTGTACTACTACAATAAACCCGTCCTCATCTCCTACCACAATATCGTTGGTATACTCATCGCCGGCATTATTTTCTGCTAGTGATAGGCTTATTAATTCTCCTTCACACACCATTGCTGCGCCTGTTAGAGACAGTTCACCTGCTGCTGCTTCACATACTAGACATTCGGGTCCAGTAGGATTCAATATTTCAATATTAATTTCATTAGATAAGTTAAAACAACAACCATCTAATCCAGGAGGAAATGCTTCGCCTATTTCTGGAGGGCAAGCGTCGGTTAAATAGTTATAGCTTACTACCGTATATTGCCCTATTGGTAAATCTAGGCTTAGTTCTGATTGAACGCCTACGATTTCGTCATCAAAATTTCCAATAACTATTTCGGTTGTATACTCAGGTGCAGCATTATTATCTTCTAGCTCTAATAAAATAGCTTCTCCTTCACATACCGCTAATTCACTTAAAGAAGAAAGGTCCCCTGCTTCGGCATCACATGCTAAACAGTCTGGAGAAGTAGGGTCGAGAACAGTAAAGGAAAGATTGGTATTTACATCAAAACAACAGCCAACAAATTCTGGTGGATAATCGCCGATAGCAATCGCATCTTCAATACAAGCTTCGTCGTAATCGGCATAGTTAACCGTCATCACTTCATAGTCGCCTGCTACTAAATTAAAAGATAAATCGGTTGCACCACTTTCTAAGATGCTGCTGCCATCACTTACAATTATTAAGGTGCTATAGTCGGCTGGAGAATCTGCTGCGGTAATAATAATTTCCTCGTCTTCGCAAATAAGGTCGCCATTGGTTAAAACAGGCGTTGGTGCAACTGGCTCGCATTCGGGGGGAAGGATAATTACTTCTACCGTCATGCAAAACTCTCCTATGTTGGAGGTAAATCCATCAACTACAATAAAATAATCTACGCCAGCTTCGGTTGCAAATTCTTCTAATACGGCTAAGGCTCCATTGGTATCATCGTCGCAATCAACAAAGGTAAGGTCGCCGCACGAACCGCTGTAAATGGCTATTTGGGAATCGTTTAGTTGGTCTTCTGTAGAACCATCGCAGTTGGCAGTACTAATATTGTAAGTACCTCCCGAACCGGTGAAGGTAAACCATACCGTAGCGTCAAAATCATCGTCACTAAAAAAACAATCGCCATCAGGAAACTCAGGGTCGCTTACCGATGTAGCACATACGTTACTATATTCGCCATAAGTGCCATCTAGTAAAGGCAGCTCAATAGCAGCATTACACTCATCGTTTGGTTGGGCATTTCCTGCACATTCGCCACCACATAAATCGGCATTGTCTGGGTGATCAGGGTTTAGAATGGTGAGGGCAAATTCGTTGTAATCAAAAGCTAGATTGACTCCCGTACAATCTTCGTCAAAAATTAAATCGCCACAGTTATAATCCAAATAAGGAATGAGCAAGAAGGTAGCCGAAGCAACTTCCTCTGGTAAAATATTGCCTTGAAAAAAGGCCAGCCCACCATTGTTGGCGGCATTACCATCTTCATCAATTAGTACAATACTTAGGTTACAGCCATCGCTTATTAAATCATCTTCTACACTAGGCTGGCATTCGTAAATGGCCCACCGCACACATGCGCTAGGAAATTCGGTTACAAAAAAAGCGGGTTCGGGTAGTAAAATCCCTTCATCAGCACAAAGTACGGTACTGCCCGATTCGCTGGTAATATCACCTATACTTTCGAGGTCGATAATACATTGCGCTTGTGTAGGGGTTTGAGTAACGAGCAACAAACCTAACATAAGTGTTGTTGCAATAATAAAAAGGTTTGACATCCTTCTCATAGTAATAATGTTTAGTTTTTCCTTTGGAAGAGGTACAGGAATTAAGTTCAATGCATTTACAACGCCCCCCTCCCTATTTTATTTGGATGAATTTGTTATATGCATTAAAAAATGTAAATGTAACTTTTTAAATGAGTGCTTGTGTCACAAAAAGAACAATTGTGCTTGGTAATTTGTATTGGGTTTTAGTATTTGGTACTTGAACAGTTGCGCTTCGCTTTACCGTGCTAGCATTTTCCCAATTTACCGTATAAATAAATAGACCTGCAAAGCTAATAAAAAAGCGGCATACTATAAAGTAGCCAGTTGTTTGCCTTTTTAATTTTAATTCTTGCTACTCCGCATTTGTCTTTTTTAGTAAATAGTCGCAGGTACTTGGTGTATAACAGTTCCGCTTCGCTGCACTACGGTAAAGCGTCAAGTACTTTTCCTTATTAGCTAAACTTGTTGAGTTTAGAAAAAGATTTTAAAGGGATGCTACATAAGTAAGTGAAAAGGGATAAATAAAATGGCCCATTTTATTTATCCCTTTTCACTAACGTTTAATCTAAACGACCTGCAAGCACACAGGTTGTTTTAAGTTGTTCTGTTTTTCCTTCGGCATTAAATGCTTCTACAAAAATAATGTAAATGCCAATAGGTGCTTTTTCGCCATTTTCGTTAGTACCATCCCATTTAACAAATCCATTGTTGCCCACTAAATCGCTTTTTACTAGGTGATTGATTTCTCGTCCTCGTTCATCAAAAATAGTTATATTAAGGGTAAAGTTTGGCTCATCAAAATCGTAAAATATTTGTAGGAACTCATCATTATTATCGCCATCAGGCGAAAAAGTGCTGGGTTCAATAGACAAGGAACTGTTTTCGGCAATGGTATTGGTAGACGATTGCGAATTGATATATCCTGGCGTAGCAAAACATACACTACTTACTGCCGATTGCCAATTATTAGCATCTTGCGAAGGAGCCGTCACATCAATTCTTTCTAGGGAAACCCCTTTTGTTTCGTCTAATAAAGGATTGTGCCAATCGTTATTATAAAATACTTTATCTACAATAGAGAGGCTATCAAAAATATTGCATTTTACTAGGGCTACTACATCTTCAGTATCGTAAGTTGGTAAATCGGCATTAATAAATTTGTAAGGGTTAAGGTCTTCTCCACAAACTCCATAATAGGTTTTTATAAAATCGGGTTGTTCGGTAAAAACTACATAGCTATTAGGTAGTATTGAGTAGCGGCTAACAACTGTTGCTTTGTAATTGGTTAAGGTTTCGGGATCGTTGTTTTCTAGGTCGGCATCCGTAAAGCAGAGACCCTGCAAAAGAAGCACCTCATTGGTCGTGTTGTACAATTCTATAAAATCGGCTCCACCACTAGGTTGTTCTGCTAGTATTTCGTTAATAATTAATTCGCCCTCTTCTGCTGGTCTAGCAATGCCAAATTGTGCCTCATTATACATGCTTAGTTCGTTGCCTACACAATCGGTTACACTGCTGTTACTCTCTCTACTTATGCTAAGGTTATAAATAACCCCTTCTTGTAGTGCCGTGCTTAATTGCAAATTTACCACCTGTGGGTCCAAACTAGAAACCGCTGCACTTGTAGGATTCCCAATGCTATTATCTATTGTAAAAGCTGCTAAATTTTGGATACTTTCTGGATTGATAACTTCATTAAAATACACGGCTACTCTATTGGTATTCATCGCCTCTGCTCTTTCTAAATTTGGCAGGGTTGTATCTGGGTTATCGGCTTTTATCGAATTAACTTCTCCTGGTGTTCCTCCTCTTGCATCTTCTGTTGCGCTCCAATTGTTAAGCCCTTCGCAGGGGTTGTTAGGGTCTATCATTTCTAGCGACCAGCCGCCGCCTTCTTTACGTTCTTCTCCATACCAACTAGTACCGTAATTAATAACCGTACTCACTAAATCTCCTTGGTTACTTGCTAATTCTAGGATGTCTCCCGTTTGTTTAAAGTTAAACGGAGAAACGCCAATAACCGTTAGGTTTTCATCATAATTTTGAAAATCAGCAACTTTGCTCGATGCACATAAGATGGCATAATCGCCTGGGAGCATTAAAAATGCTGGGAGGCTGGCGGTGTCGTTCACATCTCTAAATTGCCAACCTTCTAAGTTAATGTTTTTATCGCTGCGGTTGTACAACTCAACGTACTCCTCCGCAGGAAGCTCGAAGTTGGGGTTTTCAAATCCTTCGGTAAAGGTAACATCCACAAAAATTTCGTTGATTACAATGTCGAATATATTCGCAATGTCTCCTAGCGCAAAACTGCCTGTTGCATTATCAGTTGTATTGCCTAAACAATCGCTTACCTCGTTAATAGTGAGGGTATAAATAGTGCCTAGCGTTATTTCGGTTCCTAGCTCAATGGTTACCGTTAAGTTGTTAACATAAAGTTCGTCAATAGGTAAGCTGGGACTAATGCTGTAGTTGGCTAAACTATTAGCCGTTTCTGGTGTAACGGTTTCGTTAAAAGTAACTTCGAGTGTTGTATTGTCTTCAATAACAACTTCAAAGGTAGGAGCTTCGCTATCTGAGTTAGGATCGAAAAGGCTGTTTTCGCTGCCAGGTGTGCCGCCATTAGCATTAGTAGATGCTGACCAGTTATTGCCATCACTACAAGGATTATTGGGGTTGATGAGTTCGAGCGACCAGCCGCCGTCGTCCTTGCTGCTGTCCTGATACCAATCATCCGAGAAAAATACGGTGTTGATGTTTGCGCCCGTATTGCTTTGCAAATTAATAAGCGTACCGCCATTGGTAACAAAAGAGCTGCCCGTCCATCCTTGGTAAACATTGTCTAATCCTAGGGCTTCAAATTCCGCAACATAATCATCTTCGCACAATACAATGTAACCTTGTGGAGGAATATCTACACTAGGCAATGTAGCAAAAGAAGCATTTACTTGCAGTTGCCATCCTCCTAGGTTAATGGGTAAAGTGGTGGTATTGTACAGCTCAATATACTCCGATTCAGGCAGTCCCACTACAGGAGCTTGGTCGGCCATAATTTCATTTATCAGCACATCTAAAGGAAAGGCATTAACGTAGGCAAATGTTAGGGTTTGCGTAGCCATTTCGTTGCCTGCTAAATCGTTTACATTGCTAATCGTAATATCGTGAAAGCCCGACGATAAAGCATCGGTGCTTGTAAGGGTTACTTCGGTAGCGGAGGTTAGCGTGGCGTTGCTAATGCTTACGTTTGTAGTATAATTACTGGCATTTTCGGCAGTGCTTGCTAATACAGCTTCCGAAAAAGACACTTTAATGGTGTTCTCATCTAGTGCTACTACCTCCTCTACTGTAGGAGGCGTTGTATCAATAATTAAATCGCCCACATAAATATCGTCAAAGAAAAAGCTGGTATTATTGGCTTGCGAATATTTTACCAATATACCAAAAAAGCTGCCATTGGTATAAGTATTATCGTTGGCAGTGCTACTAGCGGGGAAAATGCCTGTTGCGCCAATATCGGTAAACACGTTCCAATCGCCATTGCTGTTATAGGTTACTTTTATGCGTACGGGGTTATTGCTGCTGCTGCCAATTATACCATCTTCTCCATCAATTAAAAGAGTAGCTTCGCCAGCATCTTGTCTAAACAAGCTCACCTCATCGGGTGTGCCGCCTATGCGTATAAAGTAGCCATCGCCTGCTAGTAAATCTTGGGTAGAATTTAGTAGGTAAATATCGGTATAATTACCCGAGGAAGTTGCTAGTTTAGGATTAGCAAAAAATTCCCATTGAGTACCAAAACCTGTTTCGGCATTTGCTACAACTTGCATTACCGTACCTGTTTCGGCAGGGCCGTTGGAGTTGAGCTGTCCATCGGTAATTTGCCAATTGCTGTCGTCAAAAATCCAAGCAGGATTGGTGCTGAGATCGCCATCGCTAAAATCGTCGCAAATTTGGTAGGTGCTTGGTGCTACCTCTGTACATAGCACTTGGGCGTAAGCACTTACGGAGTACAAACATAAGGAAATTATAAGCGTACAGGTTAGTATAAGGTTATGTAAAACTTTCATTACTTGTTTGGTCGTTTGGTTTTTTTATAATTTTAAACACATTTACTATTTGTTACGAGTTGTTGCAAATGACAAATGTTAATAAGCCAAATTTAGGAATTTATATTGATTTTATGCTGGAAAAAATAAAATAGGTGGGTTTGTTTAATTGCTTTCGTCAATAATTGGTTAAATCTTGCATTTTTTTTGTAAGACTTGCACCACATCCGTTAAAAAATTTAAGCAAATATTTCCTAACAGCCAAGAGAATCCTGATAAGTCAAGCTATTTACAAAAAATTTCTTGTGGAATGGTTTGGAAAGATATTTGCGCTAATTACCATTATCCACTTTTAATTAGAGCAATATATCCAACATGAAAAATTTTATCGCATTACTATGTAGTTGCTTGTGCTATTTTTATGGCTATACACAAACAACCACTCAACTATCTTGTCTTCCTACACCTACTCATGCACCTATATCCACCAACGAACAGTGTGGAAGTAATGCACTAAGAGATTTTAACATTAGTCGTTTTCCCGAATTGCTAGCACAAGAACGGGCAGTAAGCGATTTTACGGAAGCATGGATTGCCAATTATGAACAAGCACAATTAACTACTACTGCTAGTCGCCAACCTGAATCTACTACCTTGGTTATTCCTGTAGTTTTTCATATTGTATATCGCAACGAAGTACAAAATTTATCCGAGGCGCAAATTCAATCGCAATTAGATGTATTGAATCAAGATTTTAGGCGTACCAATTTGGATGCGGCAAATACCCCTTCCGAATTTGCGGGTATGGCTGCCGATTGTGAGCTTGAGTTTTGTTTAGCTGCCGAAGACCCCTATGGCAATGCTACAATAGGCATTACTCGTACCGAAACAACCGAGGAAGAAATTGGGGTAGGTGTTGCACCTAACGGTTTTCCTAGGATATACTATACTGCTTTAGGCGGTAGAGATGCCTGGGATACCGAACGCTATTTAAATATATGGGTATGCGAGTTTAATGAAGGTTTGCTAGGACTAGGCTCGAAACCAGGCACCGCTTATCCTGCCGAAGATGGCGTAGTAATTAACTATAAATTTTTTGGTACCGTAGGTACTTCTACTGCTCCTTATAATAAAGGACGAACGGCTACACACGAAGTAGGACATTTCCTAAATCTGGAACATATGTGGGGCACTTCTACAGGTGGATGTGTGCAAGACGATTTAGTAGAAGACACACCAATGCAAGGCTATTCTTATGGTGGATGTCCCGTTTATCCACAAACATCGTGTAGCTCTAGTGATATGTTTATGAACTTTATGGATTATACCGATGATGCTTGTATGAACCTGTTTACCGAAGGACAAAAAGCACGTATCTTAGCAACACTAAACGGCCCTAGGGCGGCTTTGGTTACCGGGGAGATTTCTTGTAATGATGGCACTTTAGCTTGTCCTTACTCGCCACAAGAACAACTCGTGCAATTGGTGTGCGATAGAGATGCCCCTGTTTTGCCCGACACCGAAATTCGGGCAAGCCTTGACGAAAGCAACGGCGAGGCATTAGGCAGTCCCTTAGCAGATGTTTTTTGGTATACCAATCCCAATTTAAGCAATATTTACACGCCTACTAGCTTGGATCACATAGGAGATAAGTGCTTGCCTAATGCTCCAGATACTATTTATGCTGCGGTACAATGTGCTGCTACAGGCAATAAAATTCCAGCAGGCAAATTGGTGTTTCAAGTGTTTCCCGAACCACAAGCACCAGCCATTATTAAAAGCAATAACAACTGCGATTACCTCATAGTTCCTGCTTGCAGAACGGATGAAGTAAGTCCTAGTACCTTAGCAACATTTCCGCTAGGCACAACGGGCAGCATGGAAACCATTATGGTAACTGGACAAGGCGGCTGTAGCAATTTTGACTATGCAACCAGCTATCCCGACTGTATAGAAACAAGCCCTATTTGCAACACCTTTAGTAGTACCGATACCCCTATTGATATTCCTGGAAACAATACTTTTACCACCAGTTCTATTATTACTATTCCTGACGATTATACGGTACACGACCTTAACATTACGAACCTAGACATTAGCCATACCTATGTAGGCGATTTGCGAGTGAGCTTACAATCGCCCAGTGGAACTTTGGTAAGTATTATTCGCAATGCTTGTTTTTCTAGTGATGATTTAAAGGTGCAATTAGATGATGATGCAACAGCTGCCATATCATGTCCGCCAAACGATGGAGGGATGTATTGGCCGCTAGGATCTTTATCGAGTTTTGTAGGAGAAAGTATGGCTGGCGATTGGACCTTAATTGTGGAAGATACTTATCCTTTGGATGGCGGAACAATTAATGATTGGACCATAGAATTTTGTACAGAGGTAGTGAGTAGCGTACGTGTAAAAGCACAAGCATTTTTGCAAGGAGCCTACCATCCTACTACCAGTTTAATGCGTACCGAAATAAGGGACGATGGCGTTTTACCCCTATCGCAACCCTACAATACCGCACCATGGAATTACGAAGGGACAGAAAGTATTAGCAATGTTAATGCAATACCAGCCAATGTAGTAGATTGGGTTTTATTGGAAGTAAGAGCTACCAATAATACCGATAATGTACTAGCCATTAAAGCAGGTTTATTAACTAGCAATGGAACGGTGATTGATACAGAAGGAAACGAAGGATTGGAAATGAACAATTTAATTCCTTCGCAAGATTACTATCTCATTTTCCGACATCGCAATCACCTAGATGTGATGAGTAGCAATACGGTAACGCTGCCCAATACCAATGCGTACGATTTTACCCAAATAGCAAACGTAGCCGATGGGGAAATACAATTACACAGCATCTACTCTACCCTACACGCCCTAAGTGCTGGCGATTTTGATGGCAATGGCGTAGTAGTCGTAGGCGATTATAATTACTACATTGGAGAAATCGCACTCATTAACAACTATGTTTTAAGCGATTGCACTTTAGATACCAATGTAACGGTTAACGACTTTAACGAATATCGTCCTAATGCTAGTAAAATTGGCGTGCCGCAGGTGAGGTATTAGAGGAGGGGAGATTTGAGGTTTGAATCTTGATTTTTGATTTTT
>JAHDBT010000059.1:0-3072 GCA_020630215.1 Bacteroidota bacterium | reverse complement strand
TACTTGATTATTATTTGAAAATTGCGATTTGGTAATTGGATATTTTAATACTTGATTATTTTTGTGCTGTAGGCACTACCTCTTTATAGCAAAAATAAAGGTAAAAAAAACAAGCACCGTAGGCGCAACCTATTATTGATGGAAGCATTCAACACTTCCGAAGACAAAAAACATATAGTAATTTAAGATTCCCTTTTAAAAATTGAACATTATGGTTGCTACTTGGACTAAGTCAAGCTAATTACCAAAAGCCTATTGTTCAATGATTTGGAAAGATACTTGAGCTAATAACATGCACCCACTTTTATTAAAGTAATCAATATACTTCTCCCTCATGAAACATTTCATCGCACTACTATGTAGTTGCTTGTGCTATTTTTTTGTCTATGCACAAACAACAACAACTCAACTATCTACCCCTTGTACCCCTCCAACAAATTTACAAATACCCATTAATGAGCAATGTGGAAACCGTGCCATAAGAGCTTTTAACCTCAACCGTTTTCCAGAATTGCTAGAACAAGAACGAGCAGTAGCCGAGTTTACCGAAACATGGGTTGCCAATTACGAGGAAGCGCAATCAAGTCTGCTTGCTAGTCGGCAACCCGAAGAATCTAATACATTGGTTATTCCCGTAGTTATTCATGTTGTTTATCGCAACGAAGTTCAAAACATATCCATGGCACAAATTATGTCGCAAATGGAGGTACTGAATCTTGATTATAGGCGCAACAATTCGGATGCGTCTAATACACCTAGTGCATTTGCTGGTGTAGCAGCCGATTGCGAGATTGAATTTTGTTTAGCTGCCGAAGACCCTTATGGTAATCCAACAATAGGTATTACTCGTACCCCAACAACAATAGAAGAAATAGGCATCAGCGTTGCCCCTTCTGGCGATCCTAGGATATACTATACCGCTTTAGGAGGTAGAGATCCTTGGGATCCCAAACGTTATTTAAACATTTGGGTATGCGAGTTTAACGAAAATCTATTAGGATTTGGCACCAACCCTGGTACGGGTTATTCGCTAGAAGATGGGGCGGTAATTAACTATGAGTATTTTGGTACAGAAGGCACCGTTTCTGCTCCTTACCATAAAGGACGCACTGTTACACACGAAATAGGGCATTACCTTAACCTAGAACACGTTTGGGGTGGTTCAGGAGGTGGATGTTCGCAAGATGATTTAGTAGCCGATACCCCCATGCAAGCGGAAGCTTATTATGGCTGCCCTTCCTATCCGCAAAGCTCTTGTGGCTCTAGCGATATGTTTATGAATTTTATGGACTATTCGACGGATGGCTGTATGAATTTATTTACCGAAGGACAAAAAGCACGCATGTTAGCCACCTTAAACGGGCCTAGAGCAGATTTGGTTACAGGTGATGTTGCTTGCCATAGCGGTACCTTGGTTTGTCCTTATTCGCCACAAGAACAGTATGTACAATTTGTATGCGATGGCGAAACACTTGTTTTGCCCAATGACGAAATTCGTGCCAGCCTCGACGAAAGTAATGGCGAAGCACTCGGTAGTCCAACAGCCGATATTTTTTGGTATAACAAGCCTATTTTAATCAATGCTTACAATCCCGATGAAATAAATCATACTGGCGATAAATGCTTGCCTAATGCCCTCGACACCATTTATGCAGCCGTGAAATGTGTGGCAACGGGTAAGAAAATTCCAGTAGGGCAATTGATCTTCCAAGTGTTTCCCGAACCACAAGCTCCTGCTATTATTAAAACAAACAATGCTTGCGATTATAGCCTTATACCTGCTTGTAGAGACGATGAGGTAAATCCCAGCTCCTTAACAACTTCTCCAATAGGCACTTCGCCAGGCACTACTAGCATTACAGTAGCAGGAAACAATGCCTGTAGCAGCCTCGAACATACCATAGCTTATCCCGACTGTGAAGCAGCGACCTATAGCTGTAACAGTTTTAGCAACAATAACCCGCTTGAAATTCCAGGAAATAGTCTTTTTATCGCTTATTCCAGTATTAATATTTCAGACAATTATTTGGTGCATGATATTAACATCACTAACCTTGATATTGACCATTATTATGTAAGTGATTTACGAGTAAGTTTAACCTCGCCTAGTGGTACTATACTAAGCATTTTTGATAGGTCTTGTTCTTTGCAGGATGATTTAAAGGTGCAATTAGATGATGATGCAGCAGGTCCAATACCTTGTCCGCCAAACGATGGAGGAACCTACTGGCCCTTAGGTTCTTTATCAAATTTTGCAGGAGAAAGTATGGCTGGCGAATGGACTTTAAAGGTGGAAGATATGCGCCCTTTGTCTGGTGGAACCCTTAATGGCTGGACGATGGAAATTTGTGGGGTTGTTGCCAATAGTGTACGGGTAAAAGCCAAAGCCTTTTTGCAAGGTGCTTACAACCCTGACACCAATGCTATGCGTACCGAAATATCAGAGGAAGACATTTTACCACTAACACAACCCTACAACATCGCCCCTTGGAATTACAACGGAACAGAAACCATTAGCAACGCCAATGCCATTCCTGATAATGTAGTAGATTGGATTTTATTAGAAGTAAGAGATGCCAATAACACCGATAATGTACTAGCCATTAAAGCTGGTTTATTGACTAGCGATGGAACCGTAATTGACACCCAAGGAAGTGAAGGATTGGAAATGGACAACTTAACTCCCACGCAAGATTACGTTCTCATTTTTCGACACCGTAACCACTTAGATGTGATGGGTAGTACTACCGTAGCACTCCCCAATGCCAATCCCTACGATTTTACACAAGTAGATAAGGTAGTTGGTGGAGCATTACAATTACAGCACCTTAACGCTTCCTTATACGCCCTAAGTGCTGGCGATTTCGATGGAAATGGAATTGTATTGGTTGGCGACATTAATGACTATTTTGGCGAAACAGGATTAATTAACAGTTACGTATCTGGCGATTGGTCCTTAGATGCCAATGTAACGGTTGACGATTTTAATGCCTTTGTACCTAATGCTAGTAAAATTGCCGTGTTAGAGGTTAGGTATTAGGTGGGGAGATTTAGAATTTAAGATCGAAAATT
>JAHDBT010000658.1 GCA_020630215.1 Bacteroidota bacterium | reverse complement strand
AAAACTGCCCCCTAACCCTAACCCCCAACCACACCATCTGCAACACCCAAAGCACTACCCTCACTACCACAGGCGGCACCTCCCAAATATGGAGTACAGGACAAGGAACGCCTAGCATTACCGTCACCCCATCCATCACAACAACCTACTACGTAACCATCACCAACAGCACCTTATCTTGCGAAGTACAAGACAGTGTTACCATCACCGTAGAAAACCAACTGCTAGTCGATGCCCAAAATATCTGCATAGAAAGCGATACCCTAACAGGCAATTTTGTGGAGTTAACCATTAATGGCGGTACAGGCAATTACCAAATCAATTACCCAATTATCAGCGGTTCTTTGTTGGGTACGCCGCCTTATACGGTGCTGCTTGCAGATAGTATTGCGCCCACAGATACTATTGGTTTTGCTAATAATGATGTCGCCAATATTCAAGTCACCAGCGATTTAACTGCTTGCCAAAATGAAGCAAGTATTCCTATAGAAACGAGTTGCGATGTTTTAGAGTGTTTTGCTAATTTCGGAGGGTTGTTTCCCGATTGTATTACTGGCACTTTTGCCGATTTCTACAATACAGGTTTTTATTTTAATGCCTATCAAACTTACCTGTTATACAATGTTGATAGTGAGTTAATTGTAGGGATGGAAGTAGATGGTGACTTTAATATTCCTCCTAATGGAAATTACCAAGTTTGGGGCGTTAATTATTGCGCCAATATTACCCTCCCTAACACTTTAACAGATATTCAAAGCCTAGCAGTTGGCAACGATAATATAGCTTTAGAAGGACCTTATTCCTTTACAATTCCGTACAATATTCATCCAATAATTAGCTCTCCTAGCACCATCTGTACAGGCGAAATGACGAGTATAAGTGTCTCCCATAACATGGATTTTCCTCCTTATTCCTATGTATGGAATGTAGGAGGATTTACGACTAGCAGCATCACCGTAAATCCTAGTGCAACCACTAATTATACCGTAACCATTACCGATGATTGCGGCAATACATTTACTGCTTCTACGAGTGTTATGATTGATAATACACCGCTTAGTTTAGTCATTAATCCTACTGCCGCTTTATGTATCAACGATGAAAATATTTTTCTAACAGCAAATATTGCAGGTGGCACTTGGTCGGGTATAGGCGTAGTGGGAGCTAGTAATACAAGTGGCGAATTTAATCCTGGTTTGGTCACATCGGGGAGTGCAACTGTTACTTATTCGGTTAGCAGCACTTGTTTAACGGAGCAGGTAAACAACGAAATAATGGTAAATGGAATGACAAGCATCTCCCTAAGCACCAATACCCTAACACTTTGTCCTAATGATGAAAGTGTGGATTTAAACAGCCTAGTAAATGAAGGCGCAGGTACTTGGAGTGATGAACTAACAAATACCAATTTAACCAACATCAATCCGAGCAGTTTAGCAACAGGCAATTACGAATACTACCTCTCCTCTGGCACAAGCAATTGCGACGATACCGACACTCTAAGCATAACAATTCTAGCAGCAGATGATGAAAGTTGTAACGATTGCATCGGCGTGCCAACCCTTAGTTTCAACACCATAAATGCTGCTTGCGAACAAGCTACAGGGGGAGCTACTGTCATTCCTGCTAATGGCACAACGCCTTATACTTATCTTTGGGATACCAATGCATTTTCGGAAACTACTGCAACCGTAACAGGATTGGCGGTTGGCACTTACACCGTAACTGTAACCGATAGTAATGGATGTGCTATAAGCGAAATCATTACCATTAACGATTTGCCGCTTCCTATTGTTAATTTTGAAACAACTAATGCAAGTTGTGGTGCAAGCAATGGTTCGGCAACTGCTACGGCTGCTAATGGCGCAGCTCCGTACACCTACACATGGGAGACCGCTGCTGACGACGGAACAGCACTAGCCGCTGGTGCGTACACCATAACCGTTACCGATAGTAATGGATGCTCCACTACCAACACAGCAAATATTAGTGATGAGGGCACCCCTACTGTAAATGATATTTCGGGTATCGACCCAAGTTGTGGCGCAAACAATGGCGAAGCAACGGTTAGCATTTCTGGCGGCACTAGCCCTTATACCTATGCATGGGATGATGCCACAAATCAAACTACTGCAACGGCTACAAATTTAGCAGCAGGCACTTATATTGTTACTGTAACAGATAGCAATGGATGTACTGTTTCAACAACAACAAGCGTTTCGGAACCTGCTGGTGCAACACTTACAATGAGTGGGCTAGAGGCAACTTGTGGCGAGGCTAATGGAGAGGCAACCGTTACAGCAACAGATGGTATGCCTCCTTATGTGTATGCATGGAATGATACCGCCAATCAAACTACGGCAACCGCAACAAATCTACTAGCAGGTATTTACCAGGTAACGGTAAGCGATGGCAATAACTGTATAACAACCGAAACCATTACTATCAACGATTTGCTGCTTCCTACGCTTAGTCTGGAAGCAACAAATGCTAGTTGTGGAGGCAATAATGCTTCGGCAACTGTTACGGCTATTAATGGTATGCCTCCCTACACTTATGTTTGGAACGATGCCGAAGTGCAAACTACCCAAACGGCTACCAATTTATTAAGTGGCAATTATGAAGTTACAGTAACGGATAACAATGGATGTACAGTAATAGAAACAATCACCATTGAGGAAACTACTGGACTAGTACCGCTACCTGAAGTCGAAAATGATACCATGTATTTTTGCGATTATAGTGGCGAAGGAAGTTTGGAAATGGTTTTGTCGCTTCCTGAAGTGCCAGCAGGATATAGTGTATATTGGTACGATGAGGAGGAGAACCTACTACCAGATTATCTGGGTAATGAATATACCATAAATGATATGGCTACTTATTGGGTGGCACTAGTAGATAATAGTAATCTTAGTTGTATTGGGGAGCGTGTAGCCATTACAAGCCGTTTGGTAGAAAGAGCTTATTATGTGCCAACAGGTGTAAGTATACCAGAGGAGTTGTGTAATGAAACAGGAGAGTATAGTGGCGAAGGCGATAATACTAGTTTTGATTTAAACCAAATTTATGAGGTATACAATACCGTAAATGCGACTTGGATTTTAGTAGATAAAAATACCAATTCAGGAGATATTATAGTGCTTAATGATACCCTTGTAAATGGAATTTTTGATGCAGAAGGATTGGAAGAGGGATTTGCATATAATTTTAAACTGCACTTGTTAGCCAACGAACCTTGCGAGGCGGTTAGTTCGGGAGAGCATTCTATTTTTGTGAGCGATTGCATTGTTTGTAAAGAGGTAATTGTAAATACTAACCTAGAGGGAGGCTGCGGCGATAGCTTTGAAATTGGCCTAATAGATGGCGCTGTTGATGCAGGCTACGAATATTCTATAGATAATGGCACTACCTGGAAACCCATCCCT
>JAHDBT010000657.1 GCA_020630215.1 Bacteroidota bacterium | reverse complement strand
GAAGCGGCTTAGTGTCTATAAAAAAGTAAAGGGTCGTAATCGTAGAGAAAATTCAGGAATTTTCTCTACCCAACCCAACAAAACAACTTAGTGTTCTTAGTGCCTTCTCGTCGAAATAAAACAAAAGTGAAGCTCCTAAAAATTGCTTGCCAAATAAAAGATATGGTACTGGCTACGCCAGGTTAGGGATGGTAAAAGGAAACTGAAAACCACTTGCATTTAAGTATATTTACTGCCTTATTAGCGAATTTTAAAGATGGGAAATCTGCCTAGGGTGTTTGGCTTTTGAGTAGCTGGTAATTGTTGTCCTCTTGTTAACTCCCATACTCGCTCGCCTACAAACAAATCAATTTCTTTTAAATAGATAGTTTTATCTTTGTAAAAAAAATCAGCCTCTTTTTCGTTTAGTCCATCTAAAATTGCTTTGGTAAATGCCCCATGCCCCCAAGCTTCACTTTCTATTGACTCTTGTTCGTCTGTAGATGCTGCCATGATTGCAACACCATATTCTTCTGCTTTTCTAGTTATATTGGTCATTGTAGATAAGACCGTCATATTCTGTCCTAAACGTCCACTATGGCAAGCATCTATTAACAGTAGTACTTTTCCAGACATTCCTTTTAAAATATCTGCAAATGTGCCCCAAGCTACGGCACTAGAACGTAAATTATCATGCTTACCTTCGTATGGAAGAATATAAAATCCATCCCTGTAAGAAAATCCATGTGAGGCAATAAATATTATTACAACATCTTCATCTTTTACCGATTCTTCCAACCATTCAAATGCATCGATAATATTTTCCCTAGTAGCTTCCCTATTTAGTAACTGTTTTTCATGTACTTGTTTATAGAGTAATCCTTCTTGTGTTTCAAAACAATTACTTATAGCAATAGCATCTTTATCTGCATAGTCTAAATTATAAGTAGTATTTTCATAATCAGAAACGCCAATGCTTAATAAATATAAGTTTCCTTTAAGTGTATTTTCTGTATATCCGCTAGGTTTATAAGTAATATGTCGTTCTTTAGAAATACCCCAACCATGTTTATTTTTAGACTCAATGGTGATGATATTTTCACCTCTATTTAAAGTAACCGTATCCATATAACTATTCTTGTCTTGTTTTTCCTTTTTTGTAAACCCTCTAGCATTGCCCATAAAACTACCATTTATTCTTACTGCAATCTCTTCTACCTCACTAGTCGAATTTACGAAAAAGCTTATCGGAAATTTACGGTCTGCACTTTCGGTATTAAAATTAGTGGGTTGTTTCCAATTTATTTCTGGAGGTTTTTTCTCGGCAATACTAGGATTTGTGTCAACTTGTCTTTTTGCCGTAGCAGTCTCATTATAATCGACTATTCCTTTTTCATAACTGCCAAGTGCAATAATGCGTTTTAGGAGTTCGGCTTGTAAAAATGCTTTTCGATAGGTATGAGAAGGATAGTATAATGCTAGGGAGTCTTTACCTTGATTAAGATGCCAGCCCATATATTTTTCTCCTCCTGCCGAAGCATCATAATAACCTTTTGGGTTCCAACAAATCCACTCCCCTCTTTCACTTACAAATAAGCTGGCCAAACATTCTCCACTTTCCAAATTCCATAGTTTTACAGTTTGGTCGTAGCTACCCGAAACCAAGTACCGCCCATCCTTACTTACACTTACCGACCATACTGGACCGCCATGTCCTATAAAATCACGTATCGGTTCCCCATTTGCACGGTATAATTTTAGCGAAAAACTAGACCCGACTAATACATTACCATTGGGCGTAAAAGTGTAGCATTTTATACTGCCATCTGTTTTCTTATCATTATCAATACTTTTTTTACCAATAGATAATTGGTAGTTGTTTATTTTTTTCAATTTCTGTTTTCCATTGGTAACTTGTGTTCGTTTAAAGTCGGCATCATTAACACTTAATTGAAATTTTAAAGTGGCAAAGTCAAAGGATTTTTGAATGGGATCATTCCCTAGATTGCCATCTGTTTCTGTTTGTCCAATACCTACTTCTAGTTCCTTTTTCAAGCCTACCGTCCATACGCTTTTTCCATGGCCAACTATATGTGTTTTCACGTTTAGGTTGGCAATATCCCAAATATAAATATCAGCATCTTTCCCTCCCGCAGAAGCTATCATTCCAGTACTAGCAAAAGCATTAGTAGGTACAGATCTATCATGTTTATTAAAAGTTTGCAAAATATTTCCACTTGCAATATCATACACCAATTGATGATTTGTTTCCTGCTCGCTTACTACAATTTGTTGGCTATTAGGACTAAAACTTAGCGTTTTAATTTTGTTGGGTCGTTCGTCAAGTTGTTTTATCAACTGCCCTTTATGGTCCCATAATAAAAGCTGCCCATCATCTCCTCCAGAAACAATATAAGCTCCATTTAGCGACCACGCAACAGTTGATACTGCTTGTTTATGTTTTTTGAGTTTCGTAACTATTCGTCCAGTTGCCGTATCCCATAAAAATAGCTGCCCATCAGCAGCAGCAGAAACAAGGCGATTGCCATCAGGAGAAAAAGCAATACTATTTACCTTTTCCCGATGTCCTTCTAGTACATTAAGTTCTTGCCAAGTTTCTGTATCCCACAAATATATTTTATCCTCTGCGCTTGCGCTTGCACTTGCCAAATAATCTCCCTCTTGCGAAAAAGCCAAATCAGTAATAATATTTTTATGTCCAGTAAGTCGAGCAACCTGTTGGTCGGTATGTAAATCAATAATCACCAAAGATTTTTCCCCTTCTTTAATTCCCATACCACCAACAGCTAAAAATTGCTCTGTTGGACTTAATGCCGCTGCATATAAAGCACCCGTTGTTCCTTCTCCAATAAAAGGGCGGAGGCTGCGTTCCAATCTTCCCGTTGCTACCTCCCAAAAATAAATAACCTTATCATCTCCAACACTAATTAAACTTTGCCCATCTTTAGTAAATAGTATTTTTTTTACCACTGCCGAGTGTCCTTGCGGTGCAATTACGAGCTGTGGTTTGTTTGATATTTGGGAATAAATAGGTATTTGCGATAAGTCTAGTAAGCAGTAAACTAAAAATAAGATGTATAGTAATTGTTTCATCATAATTGCAGTATATTATAGGTACATATTTTGCCACATTGGGTTTTGTAAAATTCCAGCATTAAGATACTCAAATCCAACTAATTTTCGGCTTCCTTCTTTAGGATAAAAAATGTTTTTCAACAAATTCAATACGAATATTTTTATTACTAACTGATTTGCAAAGCTTTGTGATCTAAAATCCTTTTACAAAAAAAACAATTACACAATTAAATAATTATAGCAATTTAATCATTTAACGAATAAGGAAACGCAAAGGCATTGTAGTTAAAGGTCTAATTTTATTTAGTGCCTGACCGAAAACTAATTGTGCGGCAAAATGAGGTTTTGAGTG
>JAHDBT010000656.1 GCA_020630215.1 Bacteroidota bacterium | reverse complement strand
AATAGCGCAACAACGCCCGTTGACCCGCGAGTTTTAGACGAAATGATTCCTTATTTTACCGAAAAAATGGGAAATGCTGCTAGTCGTAATCACCCTTTTGGTTGGGTAGCCGAAGAAGCAGTAGATTATGCTCGCGAACAAATTGGTCAGTTAGTAGGCGCAAATAGTCCTAAAGAAATTATTTTTACTTCTGGCGCAACCGAGGCTATTAACTTAGCCCTTAAAGGTGCTGCCGATATGTATGCTCGCCAAGGTAACCACATTATTACCGTAAAAACCGAACACAAAGCCGTTTTAGATACTTGCAAGGTATTACAAAAACAAGGCGTTGATGTTACTTATTTAGAAGTAAACGACGAAGGCCTAATTACACCCGAACAAGTTGCCGCAGCTATTACGCCTAAAACGATTGTGGTTTGTGTAATGGCGGTAAACAACGAGCTAGGCGTTATGCAACCTATTAAAGAAATTGCCGAAATTGCTCATGCTAACCGTTGCTTATTTATGACGGATGCTACACAAGCAGTTGGTAAAGTGCCAATAGATGTAAATGAAATTGGTATCGACTTAATGGCTTTTACCGCACACAAAATGTACGGACCTAAAGGGGTTGGTGCTTTATATGTACGTCGTAAACGCCCTCGTGTAAAAGTTACTGCACAAATGGACGGTGGCGGCCATGAACGTGGTATGCGCTCGGGAACCTTGAATGTGCCAGGTATTGTAGGGTTTGGTAAAGCTGCCGAAGTTGCTCGCCTAGATTTAGCAAAAGATGCCGAACGAGTACGCCAACTTCGTGATAGACTAGAAAACAAATTAATGGCAATGGAAGAAACCTACCTAAATGGTAGTAAAGAAAACCGTAGTCCTTACATCAGCAATATTTCTTTTAAATATGTAGAAGGCGAAGGCTTAATGATGGGCTTTAACCAAAACATCGCCGTATCTTCTGGTTCTGCTTGCACCTCTGCCTCTCTCGAACCGTCTTACGTTTTAAGCGCATTGGGTTTAGATGATGAATTGGCACACTCGTCTATCCGTTTTAGCTTTAGTAGATTTACCACCGAAGCAGAAGTGGATTACGCCGTAGAACAAGTAAGCAATTCGGTAAATAGAATGCGTGAACTAAGCCCGCTTTGGGAAATGTTCCAAGAAGGTATTGATATTAGTACCATTGAATGGGCGGAACACTAAGGGAGGTTTTAGGTTTGGATTTTGATTGCTGAAATTTGATTTTTGATTTGTTTCATTTAGAATTTAAGATCGAAGATTGAGTATTTAAAATTTATTTCCTGCTGAATCCTATCAAACAACAATGCTTAAAATTAAGCAGTACTTATATCAATGAAATTATATTCCCCTCCCTGGAGAGGGGCTAGGGGCAGGTTAAACCAAATCTAAGGAAGATGAAGCATTTAAAATTTATACCTGCCACCTACAAACAAAAAAATTATTAACCGTATAAATATAACATTATGGCTTATTCAGAAAAAGTACTAGACCATTATAACAACCCTCGCAACGTAGGGACACTAGACAAAAGCAGTAAAAACGTAGGCACAGGCCTAGTAGGTGCGCCTGAATGTGGCGACGTAATGCGCCTACAAATTGAAGTAGACGACGCAGGCTTAATTAAAGATGCGAAGTTTAAAACCTTTGGTTGTGGGTCGGCAATTGCTTCTTCTTCTTTGGCTACTGAGTGGCTTAAAGGCAAAAGCATTGACGAAGCAGCGACTATCGACAATATGGATATTGTAGAAGAATTGGCTTTGCCACCCGTAAAAATTCACTGTTCGGTACTAGCAGAAGATGCAATTGTAGCAGCGATTAACGATTACCGAGTAAAACAAGGTTTAGCACCACTAGAAAGAGAAGAAAGTATTGTACACTAGTACGCCCCTTAACCTAAATTGCGTATGCTAGTCCCCCATATTTAATACTTAATGCTAAACTGTTAAATGGCTAAACCGTTTTTACCTGCTAACGCCGAAGCATTACCAGTTTTAATAGAGATATGCTATTAAAATAATTGTCATTAGGGACTTACAATATCAATACAGATTAAGGGTTAATTTAAAAAGGAAAAGGAGTTAGCTATGATAACCATTAGTGCAGATGCCAAAACACAAGTTGAAAAGCTGATGTCGGAAGCAAATTTGAGTAACGACTACTTTATTCGAGTAAGCGTAGTAGGTGGCGGCTGCTCGGGCTTAACTTACAAAATGGATTTCGATAACGAAAACCAACCCGACGATCAGGAATTTGAAGACAAAGGCTTAAAGTTAATTACCGACCTTAAAAGCTTCTTGTACTTATGTGGTACAGAATTAAGCTTTTCGAGAGGTTTGGATGGGCAAGGTTTTCACTTTGTAAATCCCAATGCCGTGCGTACTTGTGGCTGTGGCGAAAGCTTTGCCGTGTAAAATAAAACAATTTAAACTTTTTTTGCAGAAATTACTTATTTAATACATGAGTAATTTCTGCTTTTTTTATGTGCTGTTTACCAATAACTAAAGCCATTCTCAACAAAACATAGCCATTCTTACTGTAAATTATTATTGCATTAGCATTTTTTTTTGGTAAAAAAATGCACATTAACTCAATCTATTTTATTAAATTTGTTTAGACACACCTCACAAAATGTCTATTTTACAAACACCTGCTATTAGAACTAACACACGTTTTTTTTACAAAAAAAACCTTTGTTAGATGCAGTTATTGTAGCTAAACAAAACAAAACACTCATGAAACAGCACTTCATCACCTCCACCATCGCAGCTACTAAATATAGGCGGCTGCTCACCCTTATAAGCATCATTCCTATATTTTTAATGGGCTGTAGCAACAATAGCGTATTGCCCGATATTAGCGAGTTTTCTCCTAGTATGCAACACGTAATGCAACCGCACGAAGACTTATTGCGGGGCATTAACTTTAACATGAATAAACGACAAATAAAACGCAACGAAACTGCTAACTTTGTAAAAGAAACGCCCAACTCCATTTGGTATGATGTAGATATTAATGCTCGCACCAAAGAGTTTGTCGATATTACTTATAAATTTAATACCGAAGAAGAACTCATAAAAATACAACTGCTTTCCTATTTTAATTCTGCAAAGGAAGCCTTAACCCTGCACCGAGAATTTAAACAATATTTTGCCCTGCGCTACCAACAAAGCAACGATGCGAAAGTAGATATAGATGCCCACTCCGATATAAACATCAATCCTAATATCGCACTAGCCGCTCCCAGCAATGTAAACCTCCCAAACGATATTTGGTTTACCAAAATAGATGACCAACAAGTAAGTATCGAATTAGTAGCTCCTAGCACTACCGACGGTAATTTTAGCATTATCTGGAATCGGGAATAAACCTATCCTCCATGCGGTTGATTTTCCTTTTTAATTAACTGACTAAGTAGT
>JAHDBT010000058.1 GCA_020630215.1 Bacteroidota bacterium | reverse complement strand
ATTTGCTCAAATTCTTGCATTTTATTTTTTTCTGTTATTTACTCCAACACTTTTATTTCTTTCATAAAAGGTTGTTTGTACAATCGCTGTTTTGTGGCGGCATAAATGGCATTGGCAACCGCCCCTCCTGCTGGCGGAAGTGTCGGTTCGCCTAATCCTGTTGGGTCGTTATTGCTCTTCACAAAATGCACTTCAATTTCGGGGGATTCGGACATTCTTAACAGGCGGTAATTATTAAAATTTGCAGACTTCGCACTTCCCTTTTCAAATTCAAAGTCGGCGTACATGGCATGTCCTAGTCCATCTAATATGCCACCTTCAATTTGGTTTAAAGCGGCTTTCGGATTAATGACGATGCCACAATCTACCACACAATGTATTTTTTTAATAACGGGTAAATTAGCTACCATTGCTACTTCGGCAACCTCCGCCACATAGGTGTTATGGGAGTAATAAGCGCAAAATCCTTTGTTCGCTTTCGCGTTCTTCCAATCAGATTTTTCGGCTGCCAGTTCAATCACCCCTTTCATTTTATCTACCTCATAATTGTGTTCTTCTCCAACGGGTGCAGTACGTGCTTTTTCTAGTAATGCTAAACGAAACGCTACGGGGTCTTTTTTTAGATGTTCGGATAACTCGTCTAGGAAAGCTTGTTCGGCAAAGGCTAAAAAGTTAGCATACGGTGCACGCCACGCACCTGTAGTAATGTTGGATTCGATGGTATGGCTGTCTACTCGGTAATTAGGAATAGCACCACAAGGAAAATTGCTTTCCATTGGCGGAAACATTGCGCCGTTAAAACACGCTTCGGTTAGGTGATAGGCACTTATTTCGCCGTCTTTAATGCCGACCTTAAAACGGTAAGCCGAAGCAGGACGATACGTACCCGCCAGCATATCATCTTCTCGTGAAAATACAACTTGAACAGGTTTGTTTATTTTGCTAGAAATTTCTGCTGCTTCTAAGGCAAAATCACCATAAAGTCTTCTACCAAATCCTCCTCCCATTCGAGTCATTTGCACCTCTATATCTGCTAGTTCTCGGCCTAGTAATTCGGCCACCCTCGATTCGGTCCATTTAGGGGTTTGCACTGGGCCAACTAGCAACACTTTTTCTTTGGTAACCTCCGCAAAAAAGTTCATGGGTTCCATGCAGTTATGCGGTAAAAATGGAGCTTCGTAAGTTCTTTCTATTACTTCGTCGGCCTCCTTAAAAGCTTTATCCACATCACCATCCACTCTTTTGGGTTTGGCTGCTTTTTTTGCTAACTGTTCTTTTAGGGCTTTGGTGTGGTAAGTAGAGTCTTCCAACTTATCGGCTGCTTTCCAAGTGGCTTCTAATAGTTGCTTGCCCTTTATGGCTGCCCAAGTATTTTTTCCTATTACCGCCAGCTTGTCGCCAAATTTAATTACGTCTAAAACGCCATTTACTTTTTTTGTTGTTTCGTCCTTGTAGGTATCTAACGTCTTTCCAAAAGCAGGAGGACGCATCACCACGGCATACACCATTCCTTCCTTTTTGTAATCCAATCCAAACAGCGGTTTGCCACTCAAAATGCCGTCCATATCTACATTGGTTTGGCTCTTGCCAATAATCGAAAAATCGGTTGGCTTTTTTAGCGTAACCTCTGTTGGGAGTTCCTTCTTACTTGCATCTTTGGCTAGTTCTCCATAGCCAATTGTTCGTCCATCCTTATGTAAGATTACGCCTTTAGCAACCGAGCAATCTTTTACATCTGCCTCCCATTTTTCGGCGGCTGTTTCTAGTAAAAGTTGCTTAACCGAAGCTCCTGCTTTCCTCAAAGTCTCCCACCCTTGCCTAATCGACTGACTACCGCCTGCCACCTGACGCTTATACCATTCGGCATTTAGCGGAGCCTGTTCTACTATTACATCTTTCCAATCTACTTCCAATTCTTCGGCTACAATCATGGGCATGGCCGTTTTTATGTTTTGCCCAATTTCGGGGTTTTGCGACCAAATTGTTACCAATCCCGTATCCCCAATTTTTATGTAGGCATCAAAATCAAACCATTCTTTAGGGTTAGCTTTTAACACCTCCACCACTGCTTGGTCTGCATTGCAGCCCATCCAATTAAATCCAATTAAAAGCGCACTACCAGCTAATGCACTTGATTTTATAAAGTCTCTTCTTTTTATTTTATCCAATTTCATCCCTTTTATTTTTAGAACCCGTTTATCTAAAATACGATTCCTATAATTTGTACTATGGTGAAGCGAAGCGGAACCGTCTAAATACCTTCTACTTTCTACCTTTTACTCGCTACCAAAAAATCAGCTATTTTTTGCCGCCGTTTTAATGGCTTGTTTAATTCTTAGGTAAGTAGCACATCTGCACAAATTGCCATACATAGCAGTATCAATCTCCTCATCCGATGGGTTCGCATTGTTTTTTAATAAGGCGGCAGCACTCATAATTTGTCCAGCTTGGCAGTAGCCGCATTGTGGTACATCATGTGCTTTCCACGCTTTTTGTAGCGGATGATCGATGTTTTCGGATAATCCTTCGATGGTGGTGATTGCTTTATCTTTAATGGACGAAATGGGTATGGAACACGAGCGTGCTGCCTCTCCGTCGAGGTGTACCGTGCAGGCTCCGCATTGGGCAATACCACAACCGTATTTTGTTCCTTTTAGGTCTAGTTCGTCTCGCAATACCCAGAGTAGTGGCGTATCAATATCTGCATTTACGGTTTTCGATTCTCCGTTTACTTTTAAGGTGTAGTTGGCCATAGTTGGTGTTTTGTTGATGGTTAGTGATCGCAACAAAATAATCAATTAAAGGTAAGCATTAAATTTTAGTTTTTTGTTAAAAAAAACTAATTAGGATAAACCCCTTCATGACTAATGTACAAGGATAATAAACTCAAACAAAAAGCACCAGTTATAAATAGGAGGTATACGCCTTGAGGTAATGTTGCCTCTATTAAACCAGTAGCGAAAACAAAAAACAATCCTAGATAAACGACTGTTAACAGCCAGTATAAATGCAACAGTTTCCTTCTTGCTCCCTTAACCGTAAACAGCTTAAAAAAATTAGCCATTATTTGATATAAGCCTGTAAATAAAAAAGCAATTGCTGCCAACATTTCCTGTTCGGTCGATTGAATTATACACACTATCATCATCAAGGAGAAGAAAAAAACATGTATTCCATAATCTATTTTGGCAATGCTGCTAGGTTGTTTTTCCATGATTTTAAATTTAATTGTAAAAGTAGGAGTACAAAAGGACACTTCGCTAAAGGAAAAAGGAGGGCTTCAAGATAACAGTACTTTCTACCTACTACAAAAATACCTTTTACTAAAGTTTTGTTGCTTGTAAAACATCCGCTTTGGTAAAACCAATAAAACTCATCGTAGGTTTGTAAATATAGCCTGTTCTTTTTCCAAATTGCACTTCTATTATATCTGTTGTCATAGTTTATTTTGTTTTACCCTAAAAAATCCACTTTCAATACCAAAGTTCTTTATTTCCTCATAATCTATATGGCAAAATAATTTGCCCACTAGCATTTACCAAGCCATATTTTTCGTTTTGTTGAACTTTAGCGAGTGCCACATTTTTAAAAGGATAAGTTCTATCAAATTGAGCAGCAATCACTATTTGGTCCTCTTTATCCATGTAACCCCATTTGTAGTCGGCATTTTGGAAAGGGTAGATTTTAGGTCCTGTATTTTCTTGGGACGAATTGTTATTAGCACTAGGAGATTGACAAGCAATAGATAGGCTTAAAAAAAGTAGAACAATAAGTGGCATGTTGTTTATTTTTACAAGGGTTTTTGAAAAACTAGTTAAAGGGCTTACTTTTGTTGGGAATAGAAACTAGACTTACTATTTTTTTGAAAAATAGCAAGTCTTTCCTTCAACAAGCGCTGTGCCTTTGTATCACAATACATGATGCTTTAAAGTCGCTACAAAAAGTACTTGTCAAAGTCTCTAAACCCATATTGGAGATAAACAAAAACCCTCACATTTTAATTCAAAAATACAACAAAAACCAATGCAAAAAATCCTCCGCACTCCCGATAAACATTTTGAAAACCTCCCCGCTTTCCCCTACGCCCCCAATTACCTCACTATAAACAATGCCCGTGTACACTACATCGCCGAGGGCAATCCCAATGGCGAAACCATTTTATGTTTACATGGCGAACCCTCTTGGTCGTATTTGTACCGAAAGTTTATTCCTATCCTTGCGCCACACTACCAAGTTTTTGCCATGGATTTTATTGGTTTTGGTCGTTCTGATAAATACACCGATATAAATGACTACACTTTCTCCATGCACTACCACACCCTCCAACAATTTATCGAACAAAAAAACCTAACCGACATTACCTTAGTTGTACAAGATTGGGGCGGCTTGCTAGGACTAAGTATGTTGGGCGCAATGCCTCAAAAGTTTAAACGGGTGGTAATTATGAATACTGCCCTTGCATTAGGTACACGCAAATTGCCGCTTGCTTTTAAGCTGTGGCGTGCCTTTGCCAAATACATGCCTAACATACCCATTGGCGGCGTAATAAAAATGGGAACTGCCAGAAAACTGAGTGCTGCCGTAAAAAAAGCCTATGATGCACCTTTCCCTAGTAGAAAATACAAGGCGGGAGCAATGGCATTTCCGCTACTTATACCTACAAGCACTAGCGATGAAGGCGTTGCCGAAATGAAAAAAGCCAAAGAAGTATTGATGCAATGGACCAAACCTGCCCTCGTATTATTTTCTGATAAAGACCCCATTATGCGAGGAGGCGACCGTTTTTTCAGACGTATTATTCCGAGTGCCAAACAGCAACCTAATAGGGTGATAAAAAATGCAGGACACTTTTTGCAGGAAGACAGTGGCGAGGAAATTGCACGGTTTATTCATGAATTTATGCAAAACAGTAAATAGACTTAAGTAGCTGGACATAGTAATCGTCATTATTAACCGAACGTTTTGTTAACAATTACACCTTACACTTAACACTATACCGTTTATTATAAGCACAAAAACCCATTAAAAAACATTTAGTTTCGAGAAAAACCCTTGCAATTGCTACTATTTTTTCAATTTCCGAAAATATATCGTATATTTGCACCATCAAAAAGATGAGGGGACAATTAAGTCCCCTCTTTTTATTATCCGTTAGTTTGAACTATGTCGCAGTTAACTGAAAAAATAACGCAATTATTAGATGGTAAATTTGTAGACACAGATTACTTCTTAGTAAATATAAAAGCGGCTACTAATAACCAAAAAGTACAGATTTTTATTGATGGTGATACGGGCATGACCTCAGATTATTGCGCCGAAGTAAGCCGTTATTTAGAACCTATTTTAGAAGAACAACAGCTTGTACCAGAAAAGTATACGTTAGAAGTATCTTCACCAGGTTTAGACAATCCTTTTAAGGTAGCACGTCAGTATAAAAAAAGTATTGGCAAGCTAGTTGTTGTAAAACTAAGTAATGGCAGCAAAAAAGAAGGCTTATTGCATAGCTTTGATGAAACAAATTTGGTGCTAGAACAATATAAGGTAGCTAAAAACAAGCAAAAAAAAGATCCGTTGATACAACAAATCACGATTCCTTTTAGCAACATAAAATCTACCAAAGAAAAAATTGTTTTTTAACTGCACTAGCAGCATTTTGGTAGCAAAACAGAATGGTCTACATATCCTTCTACTTTCTGCCATGTATTATGTACTAAAAAATGTAGGCATTATACTAAAAAATAAAAAAAAGAAATTGATTTAAATATGCCAAGCAATATTGATCTAATAGAATCATTCGCACAATTTAAAGAGTTCAAAAATATTGATCGTCCTACGATGATGCGAGTGTTAGATGATGTTTTTAGAACTTTACTTCGTAAGAAATACGGTTCTGATGAAAACTTCGATATTATTGTGAATACAGAAAAAGGAGACCTTGAAATTTGGCGACGACGTGAAATTGTGGCCGACCGAGAAGTAACCGATTCTAATAAAGAAATTGAACTTTCGCAAGCAGTATTAATTGAAGATGATTACGAAATAGGAGAAGAAGTATACGAAGAGATTAAATTATTAACCTTCGGACGCAGGGCTATTTTAGCAGCTCGTCAAACACTTATTTCTCGTATTTTAGAATTAGAAAAAGACGACTTGTATCGTAAATACAGCGAACGAGTTGGAGAAATAATAAGCGGTGAGGTTTACCAAGTGTGGAAACGAGAAATGCTAGTATTAGATGATGATGGCAGCGAATTGATTTTGCCAAAAACAGAACAAATACCTAGCGACTACTACAAAAAAGGCGACCCCGTAAAAGCGGTTGTTAAAAAGGTAGAAATGCGTAACAATACGCCTCGTATTATTTTATCGAGAACTGCTAACATATTTTTGTCTAAATTGCTCGAACTAGAAGTGCCAGAAATATTTGATGGCTTAATTTCTATTAAATCAATTGCTAGAGAACCTGGTGATAGAGCAAAAGTTGCCGTTGAATCTTTCGACGACCGCATCGACCCTATCGGTGCATGTGTAGGGATGAAAGGTTCTCGTATTCATGGCATTGTTCGAGAATTACGTAATGAGAATATAGACATCATCAACTATACAACTAATTTACCATTATATATACAGCGCGCATTAACCCCCGCTAAACAAATGAATGTAGATTTGATTGCCGATGAAAAAAGAGCAGAGGTTTATTTAACCCCTGAAGATGTTTCTAAAGCAATTGGAAAAGGTGGGGTAAATATTAGACTAGCAAGCAAATTAACAGGTTTCAATATTGATGTATATCGTCAAATTAATGAGGAAGAAGAATACGATATTGAGTTAGACGAATTTGAAGATGAAATAGATCGTTGGATAATTGATGAACTCAAAAACATTGGCTGCGATACGGCTAAAAATGTTTTAGAAATTGATCGTAACGACTTGGTTCGTAGAACTGACCTTGAAGAAGAAACAATTGACGAAATCATCCGAATCCTGAAAACAGAATTCGAAGACTAAAACAATAGACGAACAAGTAGTTTTATATTAAGGAAAAGGAAAATAGAATATCGTTTATAATCAGCATTAGTTTTTTAAGTGAATGTTTTTTAACAAAAACAGCTTCCATAACGCTATTAAATGCTACCTATAAACCACATCTTTATTTTCATACTTTAACTATACGACTGCAAACAAGTCTATATAAATAAATTGCTCAGTTTTTTTGGGGCAATTTCCAATAAAGTAGGTACTTATAGTTTAACACTTATTATAGTGTTACTTAAACCTACAGGCATCATAGGTAATTGACAAACTTCTTTATTATTTAGAAGTAGTATCATGTGCGCTACCATCATACTTGTTGTTTTTTAAAGACTAACGAGTAAATATATGAATGGAAATACTTTAATTATTAAATAGGTAATAATAGCAATGCGTTTTAAAAACTTTTGTTAATTTTGTCTATTCAATTGAACTTATTGTGTTGATTATGTATTATTACCAACATATAGTAAATTGTTTTTTAAATAATTAATCAGCTTTTATAATAGAAAGCTTATCCTTGCATAGTAGTATTTGCATGGCATTACCTTACATTTTATGGTATTATTTCTTATTAAGTTTAACTGTTAAAAACTTAAAAAGCTGATTTCAAGATTCTTAAATAAGGTCAAAGCATACATGGCAGGAACCAAAGGTGTACGATTAGCTAAAGTAGCTCGGGAAATCAATGTGGGTATTGATACAATAACCCAGCATCTCAAAAAGAAAGGTTTTGAGGTAGAAAATAAACCTACCACAAAACTTACACAGGAGATGTATGAGTTGTTGATCAAGGATTTCAAAGGAGATATAAATCTAAAGCAACGTGCAGAAGAAATTAACTTTCGCTCTAAGCGAGAGGAAGTGATTATTGCAGAAGCAGACAAAGGCAAGGATAAAGTCCCCCCTTCCAACGAGAAGGAAAAATCCGAAACACCGCCTCCTTCCCCAATTGATGAGCCAGTATCACCAAAGTTAACAACTAGTGATACGGCCCAACCAGAAGAGGAACGCCCAATAGTCCCAGTAAATAAAGTTGAGGACGTTAAACCCGAAGTAGAGAAAGTAAAGGAAGTAACTCCTCCTGTAGTTAATACTATACCTACTCCCGAACCTAAACCCACTACCGAGTTACCTCCTGTAACAAGCGTTAGTGAACCTAAAAGCGACTTTACCTCTCCTCCAGTAAAAGACAAAACCATTATCACAACACCAACTCCTAGTAATGTAGTACCTCCTCCAAAAATGCCTCCTATAGAACCCATAAAGGAGAAAAAAGAGGAAGTAATTGCTCCTAAACCCCTTGATAAAGCAGCCAAAACAAATGATGCGCCTGTTAATCCACCTGTAGAACAGGAAAAAAAATCAACTCCCGAAACAGATAAGCAGCAACCTAAACAAGAACAAAAGGAAAAACAACCAGAACCTCAACAAAAAATTAAAGAATCAACACCAAAAAAAGAAACCCCCATTACTAAAATGGATGTCTCAGAACTCGAATCGCCTAAAGTACTAGGAAAAATTGATCTCACAAAACTCAACCAAAGTACACGTCCAGTTAGCAATAAAAAACAAAAAAAGCAATTCGATTCTAATAAACAAAAACCTAAACACAACAGGGAAAATAAGCCGGAAAAACAAGAGCATAAAACAAGAAACGAAAAGAAAACGAATACTCCTCCACCTCCAAAACCCGTTGTACCAATTGTTCCTAAGCAACCTAAAGTAAAAAGAATTGAGGACGATGAAAATTTCATCAAAACGGCTCCTGCTCCTCAATTAGCAGGACCCAAAGTAGTTGGTAAAATAAATTTACCCGATAAAAAAGAATTACAGGCACAAGAAGCGAAACGTAAACGCAAACGTAAACGCATTGTTAAAAATAAGACCGCCGGCAACAATAACAACCGAAATAATAACAATAGAGGCTCTAATAATAACAACAACAACAACAATAATAATAGAGGCTCTAATAATAATAACAACAACAACAATAATAGAGGCTCTAATAATAACAATAACAACAATAATAGAGGCACTAACAATAACAGAGGTCCTAATACTGGCGGCAATAGAACTGGTGGTAATAACAATAATAGAAATACTACAAGCAGAGGAAACTCCTCTAATAGAGTACGAGGTGGCGATCCACGAAAAAGAAACCGTCGTAATAAAAAAGCTGACCCGATAACAGAAGTTTCGGAAAAGGAAATTCAAGATAAGATCAAGGCAACCATGGCCAAAATGAGTGGCGGTGGTAGAAGTAAAAATACAAGAGCTAAATTAAGACGGCAAAAACGAGATATTGCCGCTGGTAAAAGAGAGGAAGAATCGGCAAAAACGGTAGAAAACTTGCTACAAGTAACCGAATTTATCTCGGTAAGTGAGTTAGCAAAAATAATGGAAGTGCCAGTAACAAATGTGATTACTGTTTGTTTTAACCTAGGCATTATTGTTTCGATTAACCAACGTCTCGATGCCGAAATTATTGAAGTAGTAGCCAGTGAGTTCGATTTTGAAGTAGAATTTATTAGCGTTACTGCCGAAGATGAGGAAGAAGAGGAAGAAGAAGTAGTAACAGACGAATGGGAAGACCGTCCGCCTATTGTTACCATTATGGGACACGTTGACCACGGTAAAACTTCGTTACTGGATTATATCCGAAATGCCAATGTAGTAGCAGGCGAAATGGGTGGTATTACACAGCACATTGGTGCATATGAGGTAACAACTAGTAGTGGCCGCCAAATTACTTTCCTAGATACACCTGGTCACGAGGCCTTTACCGCAATGCGTGCAAGGGGTGCTAAAATTACCGATATTGCCGTAATTGTAGTAGCCGCCGATGATAGCGTGATGCCACAAACAAAAGAGGCCATTAGTCACGCACAAGCTGCCGATGTACCAATGGTTTTTGCCATCAATAAAATTGACCGAGAGGAATCTAATCCAGATAAAATTAAAGAACAACTATCGCAAATGAACTTGCTGGTAGAAGACTGGGGTGGTAAATATCAATCGCAAGATATTTCGGCTAAACAAGGCTTAAATATTGACGATTTACTAGAAAAAGTATTGCTAGAAGCAGATATTTTAGAGCTTAAAGCCAATCCTAACCGTCAGGCAGTAGGTACGGTTATTGAAGCAACACTCGATAAAGGTAGAGGTTATTCTACAACTGTATTAATACAAAAAGGTACGCTAAAAATTGGTGATATTATTATCGCTGGTCAATACAACGGACGTGTACGTGCCATGTTTAACGAACGTGGAACTAACATTAAAGAGGCTGGTCCTTCTACTCCAGTACTTATTTTAGGTTTAAACGGTGCACCACAAGCAGGCGATATGCTTCGCCAAATGCCTAGTGAGCAAGATGCAAGAGAACTAGCCTTGAAACGTCAGCAAATTATGCGTGAGCAACAGCAACGCGCTAGTAAGCACATTACGCTTGATGAGATTGGCCGTCGTTTAGCATTGGGTAACTTTAAAGAGTTAAACTTAATTGTAAAAGGTGATGTGGATGGTTCTGTAGAAGCCTTATCCGACTCTTTATTAAAACTATCTACCGAAGAAATTCAAGTACGTATCATCCATAAATCGGTTGGTGCAATTACAGAGGGGGATGTACTCCTTGCAAGTGCTTCTGACGCTATTATTATTGGTTTCCAAGTACGCCCGTCGGCTAATGCACGCCGCCAAGCAGAACAAGAAAACATTGATATTCGTATGTACTCTATCATTTACGATGCCATCGACGAAATTCGTTCGGCAATGGAAGGAATGCTAGAACCAAAAGTAGAAGAACGCTTTGTATGTAATATTGAAGTACGAGATGTATTTAAAATTACTAGAGTAGGTACGGTTGCAGGTTGTTATGTTACCGAAGGAAAAGTGGCTAGGGATACTAAAATTCGCCTAATTAGAGATGGTATTGTAAAATATACAGGTGAAATTAGTGCCTTAAAACGCTATAAAGATGATGTAAAAGAAGTACTACCAGGTATGGAATGTGGTATATCTATTAAGAACTACAACGATATTAAAGTAGGTGATGTAATTGAAGGGTACGAAGAAATTGAAATTAAACGTACACTTTAAGATACCAACGTTCTCCTTTATCATCTTATACAAACAAAAATATACCAAAAAGTCTGGCCTTCCCGCCAGACTTTTTTATTTTGTGTCGATTAGTTTTTTAGTGGGCAGTAGCTAGGAAACCGTTTCCTACTGATGTTTTCAGCTATCAGCAGTTAAACTTCACACATCTTTATCTAAACTATATAAAAAGTAGTTATCACAAAAGGTATAACGAAACAAAACCGTATAAATACCAAGTAGTACTACCACTAATTTTTTTTCATCCATTAAGTCGTACTCATTATGGATACCAATAAAAGCAAAAAATCCTCTTCTACCCTACCCACCACTTTTAGCAATACTGAAATTGCATTTGCCAATAAATCGAATATCGATTTGTACAAGGCGCATACCTTGTTTAAAATTATGAGCAATCAAGTGTTGGTCAACCTTAGTAGTACCCTTGCCCAATGGTCGCTAAAATGGCATTTGCCTGTTACTCCATTAATTAAATACTCTATTTACGAGCAGTTTTGTGGCGGCGAAACACTTAAAGAATCACAACGAGTAGTTAACAAACTAGCCGAATCTAATATTTTTACGCTCCTAGATTATGGTGTTGAAGCCAAAGAAACCAACAAGGATTTTGCAGAAACAGAATATCAAATCCTTAAAGCCATTCGCTACTCCAAAGACCAGCCCAAAATATTGGCGGTAAGTTGTAAAATTACAGGCTTGGCAAAATTTAAGCTGCTACAAAAAATGAGTTCTTCCAAAGCCAAAGCACTCAATAAAAAAGAACAACAAGCACTTGCTACCTTAAAAGAACGTTTGCACAACATTTGTAACGCCGCCCAAAAAGCAGGCATAGCCGTTTATTTTGATGCCGAAGAAAGTTGGATACAAAAAGCCCTTGATAGCCTCATTACCGAAATGATGGGCTATTACAACATTAAAGCTCCTATTGTTTTTAATACCATACAATTGTACCGCCACGACCGTTATGACTTTATGCTGCGAAGCCACGAACGAGCAGTAAATAAAGGTTATATATTAGCCATAAAACTAGTGCGAGGAGCCTATATGGAAAAAGAACGAGATAGAGCCAAATCAAAAGGCTACGTCTCTCCTATTCACGCCAATAAAGCAGCCGTTGATGCCGATTATAATAAAGCCCTCAACTATTGTATTCAACATTTAGATACCCTCGCTTTTTGTAATGCCTCCCACAACGAACAAAGTAATCTTTACCTTTGCCAACTAATGCACAAAAAAAATATCAAACCCAATCATGCCTATATTCACTTTGCACAATTATATGGTATGAGCGATAATATTTCGTTTAATTTAGCCAAAGGCGGCTATAATATTGGTAAGTATATTCCTTATGGTCCCGTAAAGGAAGTAATCCCCTACCTCATCCGTCGTGCTAACGAAAACACCTCCGTATCTGGACAAACAACACGAGAATTGCGGTTGATAAAAGAAGAACTAAAACGTAGGCAGCTAGAGGATTAAGAACTATTACAATTATTCTAAGTGCTTTGTAATAAACATTAATGATTATCTGTATGTTTAGCTATAATTTGTTGTACTTCTTCCGAACGCATTGTAGTACTTTGTGCTATTTCCTCAACGGATAAGCCTATTTTTTTCATTTTTAGAATCATTTTTTCTATAAGTTTCTCTTTTTCGTCGGCTCGTTGTTTTTCAATTGCCGCAAGTTTTTCTTTTTCATCGGCTCGTTGTTTTTCAATTGCCGCAAGTTTTTCTTTTTCATCGGCTCGTTGTTTTTCAATTGCCGCAATTTCTTCCGCTTTTTTTGTTTTTGCTTCGGCAACCTTTTTTGTTAACAATAGCTCTTCTTCTCTAAGTTGCATAATGTATAAAAACTCATCTTCTCTTTTCATTTGGGCAATAACATCCTTATCAGACATTGCTTGCTGTAAGCGACGAAGAACACATTGGTATTGTTCGGGGTAATCCGATTTATTAACGTTTAAAAAGTGTTTATTCTCTGTCATGTTATCTTGATTAAAAATATTGAGCAATTTCTCTAAATCTGTACGTCCTTGGCCTTTTAAGTAAGGCGTTTGTATAAAAATAGCTTCATGAGTTAAACACTCCATAAAAGGATGTTTAAAATCAAGTATTTCATTGGTAGCAACATCAATATATTGATGCTGTATTTTTAGTACAGGAATGGCTGTTCGGGTAAGTTTTTCACCCAAAATATAAATGGGCAAAAGCGGAATTCCTTGTATATGAATTGCTCCTTGTTTCGTTTCCTGTTTGATTTGGTTCGCACGTTCATAATACTGTTCGCCTATATAACGTCTAAAACGAACAACTTCAAAGGACGCACGTTCCTTTTGTAACTCTATTAAAACATGTGTAGTACCATTTTTGGTTTGAATAGTTGCAGCAAAATCCATTCGTAATACAGTAGGAATACCATCCGTTTGGTGACTGTACTCCTTGGGTTTAAAAACTAAAGACTTTACCTTTTCGCCAATAATAGTATTTATCATTAACTTCGCAACTTTATTGTCTCTCATTAAATAACGAAAAACAACATCATACATGGGATTTGCAATTTGCATGGATCGTGGTGTTTGGTGGTGAATTTTATTTATACATTGCTAAGATAAACTATTTTAGGGAGAAATACTATTTTTTTTGGCTAAAATCTAACTTTCTTCTACTCAAGAATAAACCGTTGCGACTAACTTTCTACTACCACCATAATTTCTAAATTCGCATAAATAAATGCCTTGCCAAGTGCCTAAATTGAGGCGATAATTGGTAATCGGTATTTGTAGGTCATTGCCAATCATAGCCGCTTTTATGTGTGCAGGCATATCGTCGCTGCCTTCGCAGGTGTGGGTGTAATAAGGTTCGTTTTCGGGAACAATGCGGTTAAAAATATTCTCAAAATCAACCCTTACAGATGGATCGGCGTTTTCGTTGATAGTGATGGCGGCAGAGGTGTGTTTAATGAACAAATGCAGCAAACCTACTTCGGGTAAATTGCCTAGTTTTTCCGCTACTAAAGGGGTAATAATGTGGTAACCTCGGCTAAAAGCGGGTAAGCTAATGGGGTATTGTTGTATCATGATTTGGTTTTATTTACATTAAATGGCGATAATATAGTAATTATCAAGGGCTTATTAGTATTTTTGTGGCTTCCTAAACCTTATCATCATTAATGGCACGACGACGACATTCTAATACTGCAACACCTCCTAACTCTAATGACGAAACTACAAAAAAAGCCGTTAATAGAGAAAACCTAAAAGAATTTTTAGGTATTTTTCGTTATGTGTGGAAATACAAAACGCCTTTTTATATTGGGCTGTTTTTTCTAGTACTTTCTACCACAACGTCCTTGCTTTTCCCCTACCTCGCTAGTATGCTAGTAGATGCATCTACGGCTTCGGAAGGAATGCCTTATAGTGTGAACCAAATTGGGCTGTTTTTAGTGGGCATTTTAGTAGCACAGGCCATTTTTTCCTATGCCCGTATTGTACTATTTGCCAATGTAAGCGAACGAGCAATGGCAGATATTCGACAAGATTTATACAACAAACTCATTAGCCTGCCCCTCCCCTTTTTTGAAGAACGACGCGTAGGTGAACTTACAAGTAGAATGACCGCCGATGTAGCGCAACTGCAAAACGCCATTTCCATTAATTTAGCCGAATTTTTTAGGCAAATTGCCACCTTACTCATTGGTATTATGGTAATTGCCTACACGTCTATTAAATTAACTTTGGTGATGTTGTTGAGTTTTCCTGTTGCCATTATTGCAACGATGTTTTTTGGTCGTTTTATCCGCAAATTATCTCGTAAAACACAGGATGCACTAGCAGCAACCAATGTGGTTACCGAAGAAACGCTACAGTCTATACAAGTTGTAAAAGCCTTTACCAACGAAAACTTTGAATCGTTGCGTTACGGCAAAGGTATTGGCGAAGTAGTGCGTTTGGCTTTAAAAACAGCGCATTACCGAGGCTTATTTGTATCCTTTTTAATTACGGCCGTTTTTGGCGGTATGGTACTGGTATTGTGGGTTGGCTTTAGCATGGTACAAGCAGGCAGCCTCACCCTAGGCGAATTAATTCGTTTTATGTTATACACCTTTTTTATTGGCGCAGCTACTGGCGGTATGGGCGATTTATACAGCAATTTACAAAAAGCTTTAGGCGCATCAGAACGAGTTACCCAAATTATTAATACCCCATCGGAGGTTGACTTAACGAAAGCTACTAGGAAGGTGAAAATCACTGGAGATATTGCATACAATAATATTATTTTTTCTTATCCTACCCGAAAAGATATTACCGTACTTAAAAATTTAAACATGCAAATAGCACCCGGGCAAAAAATAGCTTTGGTTGGTGCTAGTGGCGCAGGAAAATCTACGATTGCTCAATTGCTTTTGCGCTTGTACGATATAGACAGTGGCGAAATAATGGTCGATAATAACAACATTAAAAACTACGACATTTCGGCTTTGCGGGCTAATATTGGGATTGTACCACAAGAGGTTATTTTATTTGGTGGCACGATTAGCGAAAATATTAGTTATGGAAATCCCAATGCAACAAAGGAAGAAATTATAGCCGCTGCCAAACAGGCCAATGCCCTAGAGTTTATCAATAGCTTCCCCGAATCGCTTAACACCTTGGTAGGCGAAAGAGGCGTAAAATTATCGGGCGGACAACGACAACGCATTGCTATTGCCCGAGCCATTTTAAAAGACCCTGCTATTTTAATTTTAGATGAGGCGACCAGTTCCTTGGATAGCAAATCGGAACAATTGGTGCAGGAGGCTTTAAATAAATTAATGGAAAATAGAACCACCATTATTATTGCCCACCGCCTAACAACAATTAGAAAGGTAGATACTATTTATGTGTTGGATGATGGACAAATTATTGAGCAAGGTACACATGAGGAATTATCGGCTGTAGAAGATGGGACTTATCAGAATTTGTTGCGGTTGCAGTTTCAGGAGGTTTAGTTGTTGCATTGTTTTTTTGTGCTGAAGATAATCATTTCCTTTCTTCAAAATTATTTTTTCAATAAGGGCAAGCCACAGGCTTGAGTACCGTTTGGCTCAAGCGGGACGCTTGACCCTGCGTTTATTTTTTTTTAGCAAAAAAATAAACGCCCGTTCCAGCCTTCAGGCTGGAGCGTAATGGTCTTCAAGCCTATGGCTTGCGTATTTTATATCTAAATAAATTTTGCCTCTAAATTATCTAAAAAAAGCATTCACATTTACAAAACCAACAACCCAAATTCTCTTAACGCTATAATAGATTTCCCATACCAAAACAATTCAAAATTATCATCAGGAAACTCCGTTTCATAATTGTTTTTTAATTCCCCATAAGTCAATACTTTTCCTTCGCCAATACTTAATTTATCCAACATATTAATTAGCCATTCTCCTTTTGTTTTTTTAATTATTATTTCGATATTATCTACTTTATTATGAAAAATTAATTGTAGCAATAATTGGCTTTTTCCTTTTTTAATTTTTGTTATTTCTGCTAGTAAAGGCGCATTGCCCAACCAAATTATTTTAGTGCTTGCTTTAATGTTTAAAGGAGGTGCTTTTTCAATACTATTTAAAATAAAATTAGGCGAAATGGTGGTGGCAGGAATTTTAAAATCGAACCATTCTTGTAAATTAAAATCGAAGCATAAACCGTGCATAAAGTTAAATAGGGATTTTTTTAAACCGAAACTAAATTTATCGTGTTTAATGCCTGTTTTATCTTTAAATTGAATATCATTATTTGCAAAAGTGATATTTTTATAATCAGGAATAACTCCGTAAGATTCAGGGTCTAAACCTACGGGGCTGTGTGCGGTTAATGCAAACTGATGCCAAAAGCCCGACTGTACAATTCCGAGTTCAAATAATTGGCGCACCATCTCTAAACTGTCTACGGTTTCTTGTACGGTTTGTGTAGGATAGGCGTACATTAAATAGGCGTGTACCATCATGCCTGCGTCGGTAAAATTGGCGGTTACTTGGGCTACTTGTTCTATGGTTACGCCTTTTTGTATGAGCTTTAACAACCTATTAGAAGCCACCTCCAAACCGCCCGAAACGGCTATACAACCCGAGGCTTTTAGGAGAATGCAGAGGTCTTTGGTAAAGCTTTTTTCAAAGCGAATGTTTGTCCACCAAGTGAGGGTTAATTTTCTACGAATAATTTCTATGGCAACGGCACGCATTAAGGCAGGCGGTGCAGCTTCGTCTACAAAATGGAAACCCGTTTCACCTGTTTGTGCAATGAGTTCTTCCATCCTATCTACTAGTAATTTAGCGGTACTAGGTTCGTAGCGACCAATATAATCTAGCGATACATCGCAGAAGGTGCATTTGCCCCAATAGCAGCCGTGCGCCATTGTTAATTTATTCCATCGTCCGTCGCTCCAAAGGCTGTGCATTGGGTTGGCAATTTCTATTACAGAAATGTATTTATCCAATAATAAATCCGAATAATCGGGCGTGCCTACATCGCTTTGTGCATAATCTTTTCTTAGGGAAAAATCATTGTAAATAACTTGTTCCTCCTCTAATAAAAAAGTTCTTTTGTATAAATTGTAATTAGGGTTATTGCTAGTCGGGTTTAATACATTGGAGGTTAATAATTCAATGGGTAATTCGCCATCATCGAGGGTAATAAAATCGAAATAATAAAAAACTCTAGTGTCAGTAATCGAGCGCAATTCGGTGTTGGGGAAACCGCCGCCCATTGCTGTTTTAATTTCGGGATACTTATTTTTAATAAATTGGGCGCAACGAAAAGCACTGTATAAATTACCTGGAAACGGCACCGAAAAACAAATTAATTTAGGGCTTGTTTGTTCTATTTTTTCGGCTAAAATTTTTAAAGTAATTTCATCAATATAACTCCACTCTTTTTGCAAATAATTATGCAATTCCTCAAAGCTATTTGCACTTCGTCCTAGTCGTTCGGCATAGCGGCTAAAACCAAAATTTTCATCTACACATTCCACAATAAAATCCGATAAATCTTCTAAATACAGCGTTGCTAAATGTTTGGCTTTGTCTTGTATACCCATTGCGCCAAATGCCCATTCCATATCGTCGAGTTGTGCAAAACGGGCGGCTTGTGGTAAAAAATTGTGCGTGCAAATTTGTCGTGCTAGGGTTTGGTTTTGTCCTTGCAAAAAAGCAATTACCTCATCTATTGTTTGTAAATAAGTTGCTCGTAAAGTAAAAATACGCTCGGCATTTTCGGAGGTGATGCGGTTATTTTCAAGAGCGATATTAAATAGGTGTGAGAGTTCTTTTTTAGTAAATAATTCCAAAATTACTTCTATCCCCAAATCCATTTGAAAGGAGGCAATATTTTTTGTGTTTAAAAATCCCTTTAAATAAGCCGTTGCTGGATACGGCGTATTTAATTGGGTGAATGGAGGGGTTATTAGTAGTAATGGGGTCATTGAGTTTTTTTTAGTGGTCAATGGTCAAATCGTTCGCTGATGCTTACTGTCAGAACGCTGTGCTGTCAGTTTCCTCCTGGCAATTATTTTAAAGGAAACGTATGAGTACTCTATGGAAACCCTCACACAAATTCTGTTTTGAGCAATTATTAAATCCTCAAAAACTAAAAGTACCAAAATCCATTTGTAATTCGTATTTTCGCAGCGAAAAATTATCCTCCTCTAAAAACAATAGAGGCACAAACATCCAAAAAAAATATAACAGATGCAATTAAACGGAGCAAAAATTATTGTAACGGGCGGCAGTTCGGGTATTGGTAAAGCAAGCGCACAATTGTTAATTGAAGCAGGTGCAACGGTATTAATTACTGGTAGAAATGCCGAAAAGTTAGAACTAGTAGCCCAAGAAATTGGTGCGATTGCACTAGCATGTGATATTAGCAAATACGATACTTTAACGGCACAAGCCAACACCGCTGTTGAATTATTAGGCGGTGGCATTGATGCACTCATTAACAATGCAGGCATTGGCGAATTTGCTTTATTAGGCGATATACAAGCCGAACAATTTGAACGAGTATTTTCGACCAATGTATTTGGTTTAACCCTATTTACGCAAGCCCTTCTCCCCCATTTTAAAACACAAAACAAAGGCAATATCCTTAACATTGCTTCTACTGCCGCTAGTAAAGGTTTTGCTTATGGTACTATTTACGCCGCTAGTAAATTTGCGCTACGAGGCATTACGCAATGCTGGCAAGCAGAACTACGCAAACACAATATACGGGTAATACTTGTAAATCCGAGCGAGGTAACAACTGCGTTTAATAATGCCGAACGTATAGAACGCCCCGAAGAAGCCAGCAAATTACGTCCAATAGAAATAGCACATGTTATTAAAGCTACCTTAGAAATGGACGACCGTGGTTTTGTGCCAGAAGTAACGGTTTGGGCAACTAATCCGCAATCAAAACAAGGTGCTTAATAGAAATGGCTAAACTGCTAGAATTGTTAAATTGTTTTTTTCATGCTGACGATTTTCAATTGCTGTCCATAAAGTTAAAGGTTAAAAATTTTGGGTTAAAGGTTGTGCTTCGTTTTTACCTATCGTCGTCAGCACAAAACCTTTAACTTGAAACCAACTAATACTATAAAGTATACCCCACCCCTAGTGCTATATAATCGGCATTAGAGAGGTGGGCTTTTAAATATACGCCAAAATACAATTGCCGATGTAAACGGGTGTAGGTAGGACGTAAATAGTATTGCACGCCCAATTTAGTAGGAATAGCCGACTTTTCGCTAAAAGGATCGTAAATATAATAGCCAGAAGTAAATATAACCGATAATTGACCAAAGTACACTTCTGCTCCTAAATAGCTTGCTATTTTTAAGGGTTTCCATTCCTCTTTTTCCTGAAAAGAAACTTGGTTAAAAACATAATGGTAGGATCCCATATAATAATTCGCTTCGAGACCTGCTAACAGTCGCCACTTTAAATTCATGCGGCGGCTACACATCAACTCTCCCACAAAAACCGAAAATTTAGGTCCTCCAGCAGGTTGCCCATCTCTAAAGCCGTGTCCTAGTTTTACATCTACTAAAACAGCACGTTTAACGCTAGGAAAATTGCTTTTGTCTTTTACAAATTGCTGCTTCCCTTTGGGGTAATAGCGCAATAATAAACCGTAGCCTGGCACATTAATTCCTAGGTTGGGCATTTGTACCCTGCCATTAGAATAGTGTGTAAAACTAAGCGTTCCCATTAATTGCCAAGGAGCATTAAAATTAGTTTCGATGCCTAATTGGAAAGCGGTAATATTATTAAAAGGCGAACCAATTACATTGTTTGTTGGATTGTTAATGGCATGGTAATGTTTGGTAAAATAACCTAGCCCTGCCCCTATTCTGTAATGTACATTAAAGTGTTTGGTTCGGGTATAAAAAGTAAGGCTGGGTAAAATGCTGTACGATTGTCCAAAGATTTCTTTATCGCCATACCTGCCATAAATAAACGACCATGTAATGCTAGGCGAATTGTGTAAACGGTGCCAAGTTTTAGAGCCGCCATTGGTATCTTGCACCAAAGCTAATTCGTAGAGCATGGAAGGCTGGGTAACTTTGGGCAAAAACTTAGGCGTATGTTGAAAAATAGTTCCTCGCATAAATCCCGCTTGTACTAGTATCTCTTTGGCTTCTCTTATCCCAATATCTTGTTTCCTTTGCTCCTGTGCAAAAGTAGCTATACTTAGTAAGCACAGTAAAAAGCTCCAACAGTAAGTACTATAGCTATTCATAAAAATCAATTCGATTTAAAAAACTTATCTAACTTTATGACAAGTTTATCCAGATTATAAGATAGTTGATACTTTATTACGGTGTAGCGTAGTGTAGCGGAACCATCCAAATACCAAGTACCATCTACCCGCTACTAAAAAAAGTGTAAACCATTTCGATAAACATGCCAGCTTTGTGCTTAAATTACAAGATTTACCACATAGTTTTATCCTATTGTTCCAATTTTTTAAATATGGAGGCGTTATTCTGTCAAACTAGTGGCTCAAAACTTAAGTTTCTGATGATTAAGTCGCCGTATTTTTTTTC
>JAHDBT010000655.1 GCA_020630215.1 Bacteroidota bacterium | reverse complement strand
AGTATTTTAATATCTGGATTCCCACAGGAATTTGTTCTTCGGCACTCGATATATGTAACATTGCAGGCTATGCTAACTTAGCAAGTTATCATGGTGCTAATAGAGATGGAATTGTTTGTCGATCAGACTTTTTTGGTACAAGCCCTAATCAAACAAAAGTGCTGATTCACGAATTAGGACATTGGCTTAATTTGTACCATACTTTTGAGGGCGGTTGCCAAAATAACAACTGCCTCATGCAAGGCGATTTTGTTTGCGATACGCCTCCCGATGCTTCGCAATTTTCCTATTTGTGTACTGCGGTAAATAGCTGTTTGTCGGATGAAGAAGATACCAATATTCGCAATCCATTTAGAAATGTAAATCTAGGAGGAAAAGGCGAACAAGACGATATGATAGAAAATTATATGGACTATGGTAATTACGAATGTCAGAATGCCTTTACCCTCAACCAAAAAGAACGCATTCACCTTTCTTTCGATGCTTTTCGTAGCAGTTTGTTGCAATCTAATGCTTGTATTTCGCCTATAAATAACGATGCCGCAATTACTGAAATTGTAAGTCCTAATAATGCACAATGTTCAGGCGATTTAAGGGTTACCTTATACAATGCTGGTATAAGCACCTTAAATTCGTGTACTATTTTTTATCAAATAGATGGCGGTGCAATTACCCCTTATTCTTGGACGGGCTTTTTGCCTTCTGGCGCATGTGTGGAGGTATTGGTTAACACAACTTTGTCCTTTTTGCCAGGACAGCATACCCTTAAAGTATATACCGATAATCCAAACGGAAGCATAGATGCAAACAGTGCTAACGATGAAAAAAGCAATACTTTTGTGGCGCTATCTGCCCAATCATTGCCTTTTAACGAAGATTTTTCGGCTATTTCTTTTTCTAGTAAATGGGGGAGGGTTAACCCCGATAACAGCATCGGTTGGCAAACGGTTAGTACTAGCGGCTGCGGCAACATGGGTACAAGAAGTGCCTACCTAAATAATCATGCCTATAACAATATTGGCGAAACAGATTATTTGTATACTTTGCTGAACCTCAACGACTACGCTGATGCTAATTTAAGCTTTGATGTAGCCTATGTGCCAGAGAGTAATTTTATTTCGGATAGGCTGCGAGTTGTTATTTCAACGGACTGTGGCGAGTCTTTTTACGAAATTTACGATAAATCAGCGGAGGATTTAATGACGGGAATTTCGCCTCAAAGTGCCGCTTGGTCGCCTAACAATTGTACGCACTGGCGCACTGAGTCTATTAACTTAATGAACTACGCCCGTGAGGAGGTGATTATTGGTTTTGCAGCAACTACTTCGCAAGGAAATAATTTGTATTTAGATAATGTACAGGTCAATGGTACGGAGTATATTGAGTGTGCTTCGCCTGGTAGTGTAAGTGTTAATAATATTACCGCAAATACGGCAACCGTTACTTGGACAAATGGAGAACCTGGCGTTAATTTTTACCAAGTACAATACAAAGTAGTTGGAGCTAACAATTGGCTAGGTACACAACTAGTAACAGGCAATAGCCTCGAATTATACGGACTTTTTACCAGTACAAACTACTATGTAGAAGTACAAACAATATGTCCTAATGGTTTAAGGAGTGAAGGGACTGCTACTAGTTTTGTAACGGTTTTTACCACTTGCCCACCAATGTCTAATGTGGAGATAAGTGATGTCTACAAACACGGTTTCACAGTTAGCTGGACACCAATTCCTGGCATTTCTTTATACTCTATTAGCTACTATCCAGTTTCAAGCCCTAGTTCCATTCAAACAACCGCAACCTTTGATAATCAGATGCTTATAAGTGGATTGCCAACAGGGGTGTTGTATCAAGTAGAAGTAGCAGTTGTATGTGATGGTGGGGTAACAAGTCCGCCTAGTACGCCAGTATATGTAAGTCCCGAACTTATCTGCCGGCCGCCTGATAATATAAATGTTTTGGATGTGAGTGCAGGCTGTGCAGTACTTAAATGGGATCAAAGGGAAGATGATATAAGCTTCTCGGTTCGATACAAAAAAGCAAATGATATAAACTGGGCTTCCTCCTTTACCATTAGCACCAATATTTATTTATTAGAAGGACTAGAAAGCGGGACGAATTACGAACTCGAAGTTTCGACAACCTGCACAGGCGTTTTGGTAAGTGAGTATGGCTACCTAATTGCTTTTAGTACACCTCCCTCGTGCAGTTACATCAACTTATTAAGCATGAATGCAAGTGCGATTACCGAAACAAGTGCCGCTATTAGCTGGGACGATTCGCCTGATGCCGAACAGTATGAATTAGAATACCGTCCACAAGGTTTTTCTGGCTGGACACCCTATGCAAGTAGTAACCCCTTAGCGACCTTAAATGGACTTGTTCCTTGCACAACTTACGAGTATAGAATACGAGCTTTATGTAGTGACGAAAGTACCTTTTGTGCTTCACAAGGCGGTTTTAGTAGTATTAAAACCTTTGTTACCTCTTGTTCGGGAGGTACTAGTACGGAGTACTGTGCAATAACAGGCATTAGTGCAAGTAACAATTGGATTCGGGAAGTAAAAATAGGAAGCAATAATAATTTTAGTGGCACCAATAATGGCTATGGTGATTTTACCAACCTAAGCTACAACCTAGGACGAAATGAAACCTTCCCCATTAGCCTAACACAAGGAACGCCTTCTCGTAATGACAATGTTTTTTGGGCTGTCTGGATCGATTTTGACCAAAGCAAAACCTTTGAATTGAACGAACAAGTTTTTAGCATCAATACGGCTAATGAAGAAAGCATTGTTTTTGATGAAACACCGCTAACTGTGCATAGTCATATTGTTATTCCTAGCAGCGCATTACTAGGTACAACCCGTATGCGAGTGGCTTTAAGCGAAGGAACTGTACCACAAGCCTGCGGCTCGTTTCTACAAGGCGAAGTAGAAGATTATACCCTTCTTATTAATGAGGGCGGAAAGGGAGAAGGCTCCATAATTAGTTTAGAAAGTATTACTTTAGGTCTGCAACCTAATCCTGCTCATAATCAAGTGCTTATCTACTACAGTGCTCCTGAAGAGGTACCTTGTCAAATCTCTATTGTTGATGTAATGGGGCGCATCGTTTTTACCAAAAACAAGCCGAGTACTTCCCAAACTATGAGCAGCGAATTGGTCAATATCGAACACTTAAACAAAGGTATTTACTTTGTGCAAATAGATAATGGGCAGGAAAGAGTCATTAAAAAAATGCTGGTTTTAGGAACATAATATTATAAAAAAAGGTCGTTTAGTGTATCAACTAAACGACCTTTTTTTAGGAATAATGTCTCCTCCTAATTGGCAACTAATTGCTCGTACAACAAGTTGTTTTTTTACTGTTACTTAGTCAATACTCCGTTGAGTTTTTACTACTCCACGTTCATTTTTTATAAAAAA
>JAHDBT010000654.1 GCA_020630215.1 Bacteroidota bacterium | reverse complement strand
AAAAAAATACGGCGACTTAATCATCAGAAACTTAAGTTTTGAGCCACTAGTATTTAAAGTTTATATAGAGAATAATAGCTTTTCTTTTTTTGTACGATGCAAATTTACGGCAAGAATTATTGTTATTTTTGCTAGATCCATATTTGCATGGGTTGAGTAAAAATTCGCCTACAAATAACCGTAATTCGTTGAAATAAGTGGTGGGTAATATGAAGTGCTAGTTTAAATTTATTTGGAAGGTTAAATTTTACTGAACTATTAGGTCTGTTTTTAGGTTTTAATGCTATACCAAACTAATTTATCGTATCCTAAGAAAATTTTTAAAGGAATATGGAGTGGGGATTTGTGAAAATAATTTATTTACTATCTTTGGAAATTTGAAAAACTTAGCACGTAATAGGGAGTAATTAATTTGGGCTATTTTAACAAACACTTTTTACCTTTTATGATATGAAAGATTATTTACTATCTCATGCATCTGGAGATTTATTTTTATTTATAATAGGGCTAATAGCTTGTTTTTGGTTTGCCTTTAGAATGTACATCATTACCATGAAGAGTGCAGCCGTTACGCTACGTGCAAGCTTGCGTGTAGAAATTATATATGCAGCAGCAATGTTTTTAATTGCTTTGGTTTTAGATGCAATTGCTAACGAATGGGCACCTTTTATTACAAATGGAATTATTAAAGATCTGTACAGCCCTATTGCATTAGCTGCAGTACTAGGCGTTTTTGCTTGGTTTCTACTCAACTCTCCCCGTTTAGAAGTATTAATCCCGGTGCTTTTTGCCATCGTTTTTGTGAAGATAATAGGCGGCGATGAAAACTATATTGGCTTTGCTATTATGGTAAGTACCGTTGTAGTGTATGGTGTTATTATTATTAAAAATACCTTATTGCCAGCAAGTAAACAAATGCTTTTCCTCCTAATTTTAACTTTAGCGATTACTGTTATTGCTTTTTTAGCCAACCGTTATTTATGGAATGGAGAGAACTACTTATCTTTTACTGCCTTACTATATACGATGTTTATGTTTATTAAATACTTCTGGATTTTAGAGTTTAAACGTCGTCGCCCTTGTGGTGCTTGTGGAGGAGGAGGAATTGTAGGCAATCGCCCTAAAGCAACTTATTGGTGGGCAGTAGGCTCTTTGCAATTTAATAGTAAAAGCGGTTGTCCCAAGTGCGAGGGTAGAGGATGGGTGCACATTCAGGAATTGCTACATCAATAAAAACAACCCATACATACAGGCCTTAAAAAGCAAAAAAAAATCGAATAACAACTTTTGTTGCTATTCGATTTTTTACGTTTAGTGCCTAGCAGCATACAAACAGGCTGCGTTAGTAGGCTAGGAGCAGGAAAAAGCGGTAATATTTTCTTTTAGGCTTCAGCTATATTCCCTTTTAATTTAATTACTTCTTGTTGTAAATCCATTACGGTAGACATCAGTTTTTCCAACGTAACTTTATTATTGGGCAACTCTTTGCTAATATAGGCTTTGGCTTTCCACACTTCCATTACTTCAGTCACCTTAATTCTATATGGCGGATAGGAAGTGTTATCTGAATGAAGGATTAAAGATTTGGTATCTTTAATGTTATTCATTACTCGTTTATAAACAATCCCTTCATTTTTAGAAACAATTACATAGGTATCATTGGATTTAATGTTTTTCCAATTTTCTATATACTCGCCCACCACAATAGAGCCTTCTTGTAGAGGTATCATCGAGTCGCCTTTAATTTCGAAAGCTCGGTAAGTGCCAGTAGGTAAAAAAGGCAATTTAAACTTAGGCAGCGATTCTATATAATCAGGGTCCGACATTCCCTCTAAATAACCAGCTCTTGCTTTTTGTGGTACCAGTTCAATATTTTCATTATTATCAGAATCTACCGTAATAGAGAGTACTCGCAACTTTTTGCCTTCAACATCAGGAGCTGCACTACTAGGCACATTAGCACTAGAAATAGGCTTTTTTTCGGCGATTGCATGCTCACTAGCTGCACCAAAAACGCTACGGTCGGCAATAGCAGCTAAATTTTCGGTAAGCAATTTATCTAAAGAAATGCTAAATTCTTTAGCTATTGCTTGTATTGTAGCATAGCTAGGTTTAGCCCTTCCTTCCTCGTAAGCACCTAACGAAGAGCGTTTAATGCCAATTAAATCGGCAAATTTTTGTTGGGTAAGCCCTTTCTGTTTTCTAATAAATTTAATGTTCGCATTAATAATGTCCATGTCTAAATTTTTTTACTATTTTTTATAGCATGTTAATTAGTTGATAATCAGCAAATTAGGAAATGTAAACTTGATAGTGATGAAAAAAAAAGCTAAAAAACTTGGTTTTTGCTAATATTGTTGGTAAATTTGCTAATGTTATTAGCCAATAAGCTAAGTGTACGTAAATATACTAAAAATATTTAGTACCATAAAGCTTTTTCCTAATAAAATTAAATTTTAAGTAAAAATAATAGTACCAATTTCAAATAAACTAAAAATATTGTTTAAATAAAACAATCGTGCTTATAAAAAAGATAGGGATTAATGACCCCCATTTTTAGCTTCACTCCGCACCGAAGCTGTACATAACGCATGTTGTTGACCCAATTAAATTTTGACTTATGTATAGTGTAATTAAAGAAAACGCAAATAAAGAAATAGTAGTGAGTTTGCCAACACTCGGACTACTGTTGTTTTTCGTGATGTCCATTAACCTAGGAAGCTATTTGCTGTGGGGATATGGTAATGATGTAGTATTTAGAGAACCGCCTACTAATCAGTTATACCTGTTAAACGAGGCCAGTATTTATGTACATGATGTAAATGGTTTTGAAAACAAAGTGCAAGAAGTTGCTCATAGGCTAGAAGTACCTGCCGAATGGTTGATGGCAGTAATGTACTCCGAATCTAAATTTGATGCTTCGGTAAGCAATCACAAAGGAAGTGGTGCAACTGGGCTTATTCAATGGATGCCCGCAACCGCTAAAGATTTTGGTATTACCGTAGAAAAACTACGCAACCTAAACCATGTAGAACAAATGGAATTTGTATACACCTACTTGAATAATGTGCGTAAAAAATATGGAAAGTATGCTAGTTTAACAGAATTGTATCTAGCCATTTTATATCCTAAAGCGTTACAAGGAGAGCAAGATTTTTGTTACACCTTATACGCAACCCCTTCTGCCGCCTATAAAATGAATAGCGGCCTAGATGAAGACCGAGATGGACGAGTAACCGTGCGAGATATTGACCGCCGTATGCAACGTATTTATATGCCTGCCTATGCCATTAATAAGGATGGAAAATCTATGGAGGAAGTTGCTTCTTTAGTTCGATAGCGCATTTGTTAAGAGAAAGTAAAAAGTATAAAGGTGCTAAATATACTCAACCACATTAGGTTTTGTGCATTTCCATATTTATTATTTTATCTATT
>JAHDBT010000653.1 GCA_020630215.1 Bacteroidota bacterium | reverse complement strand
TACTTAACACTTTTCGTAATCAAGGCAAAAGTAATAAATGTATTGGCTTCTACAAAAAAGATAAATGGGGAATATGAAATGTAGAACCTATTTTTTAGGTTGTACCACAACATAAAATCCATTAAAAGAAATATACTGTTACTGTTCTAAAAAGATAACATTTTCAACAAACCACATTTTATATTTTACCATTAATACTAATTTTATAATTAAAAAATTTGTCGAAAATAAAAGTATCAATAAAATTAAGTGCGTTTTCATCTTTCCCCTTATCATTAGATTTAATTTGCATTCGTCTGATTTTAGGGTCATCATCTAGCCTTTTATTCTTCTCTTCAATCATAGCATCTATTCTTACCATAATACCCTTTGATATTTCTGTATATGCATCATCTTTATCATCCCATTTAGAAATAGGTTTTCCTCTGAGAGGCAATGTGCTCAAATTCTTAAATATAGATTCATTAAATAATGAGCGAGTTAAAAGAATAGGCAATACAATAGCTCCATTTTCATGTTTACGAACTATTGCTTGAAATTCAGTATCTAAAGGGTCTTCTGTAATATCTGCTAGAAAAGTTCGATTTATCAAAAGAAGAAAAATATCAGCCTCACTTAAACTTAAATTAGACATAGCACTTATATCATCTCCTGCTCGAACATTCCCCTTATGAAATGTTTCAAGTTTACACTTGTTACCATACTTTTTTTTCAACATTTTAAAGTCTTTTAGTATTTCATTCAGATAAACCTCTTCTTTTTCCTCTAAACTATAAGCAATAAAAATGCGAATAACCATAACTAAAATACTCTAGGTGTTATAATCTGGATATGGAAACTACTAATTATTATTAAAGAATCAAAGAAAAACTTGCACAACAATCAAAGTAATTCTTAACATTTATCAGGATACTTACTAAGCTCTGATAAATCATATTAAAATTAGTAATGCACTAAAATAAATTTCTATCTTATTTTTGCATTTATGAAACAAACCCCTACTTTGCAATACAAATAACACGCCATTACAATAATAACAAATCATTAAATCTCAAAAAAAATCACGCAAAATACCTTTATTCACCATATATTTAATATATTTGTTACCGAATCCACTTCATTGCCAATAACTACACCATTCTTATCCCACAAAACCCCAAAGTGTGTAGTATGCCTAAAACCAAACCAAAACCGCCTAAACAAGCGAAACAAAAACCAGTAGTAAACAATCAAAAAACGCTTTCTCCTTACTGGGGACTGCTAGTTATCCTTGTGCTTACTATTATCGCTTATCTCCCCTCTCTTCCTAATGATTTTACCAATTGGGACGATACACAGTACGTTACCGATAGTCACCTCATTAAAAATTTAACGACAGATAACATAAGGGAAATAATTACCACACCTGTTGTTTACAACTACCATCCTTTAACTATTTTTACGCTTGCCCTCAACTATCAAGTATCAGGTTTAGCACCGTTTTCTTATCACCTGGTTAACTTGTTGTTGCACCTGCTCAATACTTTTTGGGTATTCTACCTCTTTTTCATGATTAGCAAACACAATCAATGGGTTTCGCTTACTATTGCCATGCTATTTGCCTTGCATCCTATGCATGTAGAGTCGGTTGCGTGGGTGTCGGGAAGGAAGGATGTGTTGTATACTTTTTTTATGCTGCCCGCCCTTATTTGCTATATTAAGTATTTACAAACACACCACAAAAAAGCGTTGTTTTATACCGCTGCCCTCGTTTTATTTGTGCTGAGTTTATTAAGTAAACCTTCGGCGGTTATATTTCCTTTGCTTTTATTATTGCTCGATTACTGGTACAAACGCTCGGCTAAAACGCCAAAATTGTGGTTAGAAAAAATACCGTTTTTTGCTTTGTCCCTAGTGGTAGGCTTAATAACTATACAAGCACAAGGCGATGCGGTTGTTACCAATCAGTACCATTTTTGGCAAAGTGCGCTTTTTGCCTGCTACGGATTGGTGGCGTATATTGGTAAACTGTTTATTCCACTTAGCTTATCGGCATTTTACCCCTACCCCATTACCGAAGCTGCCGAAACCATGCCTTTTATTTATTACCTAATGCCCCTCTTTGTTTTAGCCATGCTGGGCGCAGCTTGGTACGTACTCAAACGCTATAAAAGCAAGGTGTTTGTTTTTGGCTTTTTGTTTTATATCATCAACCTAATCCTTGTATTGCAATTTGTAACGGTAGGCTCGGCCATTATTGCCGAACGTTATACGTATCTCTCTTACTTAGGCTTGTTTTTTATTTTGGCGGCAGGACTGTATCATTTTATTCAACAAAAGCCAGCTTTAAAAATGCCCCTTAGTGTGACAATGGCAGTTGTAGCTTTGGGCAGTACTTTTTTAACACATCAGCAAACAAAAGTATGGGCAAATAGTGCCAGCTTGTGGACCAATGTTATCAAAAATTTTCCCGATGCACATGGAGCGTATAATAATAGAGGGGAATATTATTTGGAAGTAAAAAAATACGATAAAGCCCTAGTAGATTTTAATAAATCTATTGAACTAAAACCCAATTACGAAGATCCGTATAACAACCGAGGCAACCTGTATCGCCAAAACAACCAATTTGAAAAGGCTTTAGAAAATTACAATAAAGCCATAGAACTAGAACCCGATGCGGTAAAATATAACAATAGAGGAAATGCCTATTTTAACCTCGGCAAAAACGATTTAGCAATTGCCGATTATAATAAATCATTGACGTACGATGGGGATTACGACAAGGCTTTTGGTAATAGAGGAGCCGCTTACTTTAAAAAAGGACAACAGGAGTTAGCCCTACAAGATTTTACTAAAGCTATACAACTCAATCCCGATTACGATGATGCTTATTTAAATAGAGGCGTAATTCACAGCATCGCCAAACGCTTCGACTTAGCCAAAAAAGACTATGATGTTTTTCTAACCAACAATCCAACTAATCACCTAGCAATGAGCTGGCGAGGTATTGCCAATCAGGAGCTAAAACAAGCACAAGCAGCCATTGCCGATTTTACCACCGCCATCAACCTACAAAACAAGCAGCCCGAGTATTATTTTAGACGAGCGCAAGTATATTTAGCCATTGGCGATAAAACCAAGGCTAAAGCCGATGCCACCAAAGCACAACAACTAGGAGCTACGCTGCCTGAAGCGTTTTTGAAGCAGGTTGGTAATTAGGAAGGAAGAAGGCATTAATCTTCTTTTTTAAAACTATCTTTCAGCTTTTCAATATACGAAGCGTCTAAATCAGTCATCTCGCATATTGTAGCTATCTCAAAATTAGCTCTAAGCATTTTTAAGGCAATATTCATTTTTTCGTCTTCTCGTTCTAGCACAATCACTTTTCTTTTAGAAACTTCTATTTTAGCTAATTCCATTTCTTCTGGCGACATGTTTTCTATGCTTATAACTTCTGCTG
>JAHDBT010000652.1 GCA_020630215.1 Bacteroidota bacterium | reverse complement strand
CAAGCGTTCCGCTTGAGCCAAACGGTATTCAAGCCTGTGGCTTGCAAAAATTGCTACTTTAACTTGCTATTAGTAGGTTTCTCGAAGTGTCAAGTAAAATTTATCGTGAATGAAACATGCCAAGGTTTCCTTCTACTTTCTACTCAAAAAAAAAAGCCTCATTCCCATTAATAGGAATAAGGCTTTTTAAAAGCTATTGTTTCGTTTTTAAACTACAAAACTACGCTACCGATTCTGCTTCGGTTTCTTTACTAGCAGCGACTAATTGTTGTAGCATATCAATGGTAACCGATTTTGGTCGTTCAATGCCAAATCCTAAAGCACGATCCCAGCATAAACTTGCTAGTACGCCTAAAGCACGAGACACGCCAAATAGTACGGTGTAAAAGTTATATTCTGTAACGCCATAATGCATTAAGGTAGCACCAGAGTGTGCATCTACATTAGGGTTTGGACTTTTAACATTAGGTTTTTTCTCTTTAATTACAGCAGGAGCTACCGCATAAATATCCCAAATTACATTTACCAATTCATCATCAGGAAAATGCGCTTTGCAATATTCTAATTGAGCAGTAAAACGAGGGTCAGGAATACGCAATACCGCATGTCCGTAGCCTGGTACAACTCTGCCACCATCTAAAGTATCAATTACGTACTGGCGAATTTCGTCTTGCGAAGGACGGTCTTTACCTAACTCTTTACGCATATTTAATACCCAGCGAATTACTTCTTGGTTAGCCAGTCCGTGTAAAGGTCCTGCTAAAGCATTCATACCGCTTGATAAAGAGTAATATACATCACTTAAAGTAGAGCCTGTTAAGTGTGTAGAGTGTGCCGAAGCGTTTCCGCCTTCATGGTCGGCATGAATGGTGAGATACAAGCGCATTAAGCTTTTAAACTCCGGATCTTTTACCCCCATCATTTGAGCAAAGTTAGCTGCCCAATCTAGGTTTTTATCTGGTGCAATGTGTTCGCCATTGTGGAACGAACGACGGTAAATATAAGCGGCAATGCGTGGTAATTTAGCAATTAGGTTCATGGCATCTTCGTACATCGGATCCCAGTATTCCTTTTTATTAATACCATCTTTGTAAGCAGCGGCAAAAACAGAAGTTGTTTGTAGGGATAAAATAGCAACGCTAAACTGCGTCATCGGATGTGCATCTGTAGGGAAAGTATCCAACACATCAAAAACATGTTGAGGTACATCACTACGGTTTGCCCATTCTTTACTCAGCCAAGCAACTTCATCTGCGGTAGGCAAATCGCCTGTAAGCATTAACCAAAAAATACCTTCTGGTAAAGGTTCTGTATCACCGTTAGCTTGAGGTAATACCTTTTTTAATTCGGGAATGGAATACCCTCTAAAACGAATACCGTGGTCGGCACTTAATTGTGAAGTTTCGGTAATCAGGCTTTTCACTCCTTTCATGCCTGTAAAAACTTGAGCAACGCTCACACTGTCAATTTTTACACCAGCATTGGCTTTTACAAAAGCCTTTAGTTCCGAGGCCATCGGAAGTGCCTTTTCTTTAAATCTTGCTTTCAATTGATCCATACAGCAACAAACTATTTATATTAAATTAATGTTTTCCCTAAGATTAAGGTAAGTATCTTGTTAATTCATTAACGAAAATTCGCTAAAACACGTATAATCGCAATCAGCGAATTTTCAACAAGTAAAAGTACATAAAATCTTAAACAAAATAAAACCTAAAAAGAAATCAAATCGTCATTTTATTTACTTCGGGTTACTTACCTCGCACAGCGTACACAAGTAGCACTTTCGGGCATATACATTAGTCGGGCAGCTTGTATAGGTTTTTGACATCTATTACAAGTACCAAAACCTGGTTTTTCTACTTGCACAATAGCTTGCTCTAGTTTACTTAGTTTTAATTTAGCACGGCGTAGGGCTGCTTCACTAACACTTTTATTGTTAATAGCATCCATGCGGCTTACCCTTCCGTAGGCATTATCGGGTTTAATGGGTTGGGTTAATAGTTCTAAATCAACAATATCATTTTTAACCTCGTCCATTTTTTCGTTAATCCTTAGCTTAAATTGTTCTTTCTCTGCTTGTGTCATAAATTCTCCTTTTCTAGTTCGTTTATTATAAAATCAAACTTCGTGCTACAAAATAACCAAGCCGTTATATTTGGTATTTGGAGTTAAAAGTTTTGGGTTAAAGGTTGCACTTCGCTTTCCTGTATTATCGCCAGCACGAAACCTTTAACTAAAAACCCTAAACCATTAACAAAAAACCCGATAATTGAGTCTGCTTACTCTTCGTCCGCATAAAAACCTCTATCTACTGAGCGCAGTAGTTTTTGATCTTTGCGAACGCCTCTCATTGCTAAAAAGATAAATAACATGCTTAGTACAGGAAATGCCGCACCATAATGTGGCACATCTTCTCCGGGTACTACTTGCAAAGCATAGTATACGCCTAGCCCAATAGTAACCAGTATTAGTAATAAAGCAAAACGGGATAGGTTTATTTGCAGATTTGTATTTTTAAATAGAAAAATAGTAATAAAGGTAAAAAATGCTGCTGCAATACCCGTTCCTAGTACGCCTAAACAAAAAGGATTTTGTCCTTCTATACAGTTGATAGATTGTAGCATCTCTCCTCCACTAATAGCATAAGGGCTAAAAATAAAGGCCACGCCAAATATAAGGGCTATTAGCCACCATAAAGTTTGTATTCGTTGTATCATTAGTAATGTAGTTGGTTGATTGTGTATTTGATGATGTACTGCAATAGCGGTAAAAAAGGTCCCTATTAACAATACTTATTTACATACTTGCAAAGCTACAAAGCACATTGAATAGATGCAACATTAAAAGAGATGAATTTTCCTGATTTTAGTATAATTGCCATACAATTGATACGCTATTTGGCTAATCCATTTATATTTTGGTTAGTAACAGATAAAAAGTGTAAGCTATAGCGAGTTCTGCTTTGCTACAACTATACTATAATGTTAAGGAAGAAAGAGAAAAGTAAAGCCTAACTCATAAGCCCTCCTATTTACAGCCATTTGTTTATTTAAGGAAAACATATTTATTGTGTTTTTTCAAAAAAAATTTGATTTTTTTTTACTCATCAAGCATTTTAAGCATAGTTCTCACAAAATAAAATACATAAATCGTTACCCAGCAAAACCATGCACACAAAACATTTAAAAACTTGCACATGCAAATTAATCAAGATTTACAGCTAAGTCCTTGTATTAGAGCTTTTTGTTGGCATTTTTTGTTGAAACCTTAATACTACATTGCCGTAAACCTAATTGTATTTCGCACCATTTTTAACTACAACAAACTATCAACCATGAAATCATTCACTATCACTTTCATTGTTCTTTTTCTTACAGTAACTACAGCCTTTGCCAACAACAACAATAAAACAGATAATACTGCTAATACCAATAAAGAGGTAGCAGTAAAAACAACAGAAAAAACAACAG
>JAHDBT010000651.1 GCA_020630215.1 Bacteroidota bacterium | reverse complement strand
ATGTTAAAAATCGGTATCAGCGCATGTTTTTTTCACCCAGATCCTAGCAGAACGGTATTTGGGCCAAAAACATTATTGTATTTAGAAAACGACATGGCAAATTACATTTGTCAAGAAAACGTATTGCCTATTTTAATTCCCGAATTAAAAGATGAAAAAAAATTAAATCGCATTTTGGCAGAATGCGATGGTTTTATTTTTCAGGGCGGCTCTGATTTATCGCCTATTTCTTATGGGGAAGAAGGAATTTTAAATAATAGATGGAAAGGCGATAGACTACGAGATATTTACGAATTAAACATTTTAGATTATGCGGTAAAAAACAACAAACCCGTACTAGGAATTTGTAGAGGCTGCCAATTAATTAATGTGTATTTTGGCGGCACTTTATACCAAGATATTGCCACCGAAAAACCCAATGCTCGTTTACATAGAGATGCCATTGAATACGACCAAGTTACCCATTCCATTACTTTAAACGGTAAGGGCTGGCTGCCACAAATTTATCCTAACAACAATCAATTAAACATCAATTCTATTCATCACCAAGCCTTAAATAAAATTGGTGCCGATTTAATGGTAGAAGCCATTTGCGAAGAAGATGGAATTGTAGAAGCCGTTTCTTATGCAGGAAAAGCAGAAAATCCACATCCATTTTTACTAGGCGTACAATGGCATCCCGAATTTTTTTACAATTACAAAGGAAATGCTAACTTAGCCAATCCGAAATTAATTATGGATTACTTTCTATCTAAATTAAAAAAATAAATACCCTTGAATACTTTACAATTATACAATCCTGCTACAGGGCAAGCAATAGAAGCAGTAACCACAAACAAACCTGCTGACATCACCTCCTATATTGCACCTGCTCGTGCAGCACAAAAAGCATGGGCAAAAGTTCCTTTTAACGAACGCCTACAAATTATACAAGCTTTTGGCGAAGCTATTATCGAACAAGTAGATGAGCTTGCGCTGACCCTCTGTAAAGAAACAGGAAAACCTTTACAACAAGCAAAAAACGAAATTAAAGGCGCACAAAATCGCATTCAGTTTTTTGGGGAAGAAATGGCAAGCTACCTAGCTCCTACACACGCCAAAAACGACCCTGGCACACAGGAGTATTTATGGATGGAACCCATTGGTTTAATCGGAAATATTTCGGCTTGGAATTACCCTTATAATGTTGGGTTTAATATTTTTATTCCTGCCCTACTTGCTGGTAATGCGGTATTTTATAAACCTTCAGAATTAGTTGCACTTACTGGCCTCGCTTTTAAACAGGCTTTTGATAAAGTGGGTTTACCCAAACATCTTTTTAATTTAATACAAGGAAAGGGAGAAATAGGTGCTGCGCTTATTGATGTAGGATTAGATGCTTATTTTTTTACAGGTTCTTACAAAACAGGGGTAAAAATAGCACAGCAACTAGCCCCACAATTAAAACCTTTGCAACTTGAATTAGGAGGTAAAGATCCGCTGTATATTATGGAAGATGTGGCGGATGTAAAAAAGGCGGCGGTGAATGCTGCCGAAGGTGCTTTTTATAATAATGGACAAAGCTGCTGCGCCGTAGAACGCATTTATGTACACGCACCTATTTATGAGGAATTTGTAGCGCATTTTGTAGAAGAAGTAAAATCATACAACGTAGGCGATCCACTACATCCCGATACGTTTATTGGTCCCTTGGCTCGTAAAGAACAAATTCCTTTTTTAGCAAATCAAGTAGCAGATGCGGTGCAAAAAGGGGCAACAATTTTACTAGGCGGTAAAGCAATAGCTGGCAAAGGATATTATTTTGAGCCAACTGTGTTAGTGGATGTTACGCACCATATGGAGGTGATGAAAGAAGAATCGTTTGGGCCAATTATTGGCATCCAAAAAGTAAGCAATGATGCCGAGGCTTTACAACTAATGAATGATACCAATTATGGCTTAACCGCCGCTATTTTTTCGAGCGATGAAGCACGAGCCGAAGCCATCTTATCGCAGGTAGATGCAGGAACGGTTTACTGGAATTGTTGCGACAGAGTAAGTCCGTGGCTTCCGTGGTCGGGACGTAATAGTTCTGGGCTTGGTAGCAGCTTGGCTAGTTTTGGCATTCAATCCTTTTTAAAACCCAAAGCTTATCATAAGCGACCAGCTTAGGTAGTGTTACTTATATTTAAAGCGGCTTTTTTGCTCCCTATTTAAATTATTAAATTGCATTGCCTATATTTGTACAATAGTTTTTTCAAAATTAAAAACTAACCTACTTTACAATAGCTATAAAAACAAAAATAAAGAATATATAATGGATTTAACTCCCAGTACGTCTTCTATTTCGTCTTCGACGGATATTGAAGCGATTAATGCGAAAATAAAGGAAGAAAGTGGATTTGTTGACCAATTAAATGAAGAATTGGGCAAGGTAATTATTGGTCAGAAATATATGCTGGAACGTTTGCTTTTGGGCTTACTTTCTAATGGACATATTTTGTTGGAAGGGGTGCCAGGTTTAGCAAAAACCTTAGCTATCAAAACTTTATCGGAAGCCGTGCAAGCGGATTTTAGCCGTATACAGTTTACCCCCGACCTCCTCCCTGCCGACCTTATTGGTACGATGATTTACAATCAGAATGAAAATAAGTTTACGGTAAAAAAGGGGCCTGTTTTTGCTAATTTTATCTTGGCAGATGAGATTAACCGTGCGCCAGGTAAAGTACAAAGTGCCTTACTGCAAGCCATGCAAGAACGAGAAATTACCATTGGCGATACCACCTTTAAACTCGACGATCCGTTCCTAGTACTTGCCACCCAAAACCCCCTCGAACAACAAGGCACTTATCCCCTACCCGAAGCGCAACTAGACCGTTTTATGCTCAAAGTAATTATTGGCTATCCAACCAAAGCCGACGAATTGCAAATTATGGACATGAACGTAAACCGAAGCTTTAAAAAGGTCAATCCTATTTTAACAGCCCAAACCTTATTACGTGCTAGAGAGGTTGTGCGAGAAGTATATATGGATGATAAAATTAAAAACTATATCCTAGATATTGTTTTTGCTTCGAGAAACCCTGCCGATTATGGACTAGCAGATTTAGCTCCTTACATTAGTTATGGTGGTTCGCCTCGTGCTAGTATTAATTTGGCACTAGCCGCTAAATCCTACGCCTTTATTCAACGCCGAGGGTTTATTATTCCAACTGATGTACGGGAAATTTGCTACGACGTACTGCGTCACCGTATTGGCGTTACCTACGAAGCCGAAGCCGAAAACATTACTTCGGAAGATATTGTAAAGCAAATTATTGATGCTATTGAAGTACCGTAGTTGAATTGTTTTATGGCTTTATGGTTGAATTGTTTTTTTCCTGCGGAATTGTTAATGGTTTATGGCTAAATTGTTTTTTTTCCTATGGAAAGGCTGAATGCTTAAATGTTAAATCATTCCCTTTCTTACAGAAATGTTTTAATTATTTCTATCTTA
>JAHDBT010000650.1:1556-3476 GCA_020630215.1 Bacteroidota bacterium | reverse complement strand
ATGTATTTGGTTTATGGCGATTACGAAAATCCAGCAGGTAAAATGACGATTACTATTGGCTATAAAGTAAGTAATTTAAATACCATCCCACAAGGATTAAATGGCGTAAAAGTTCCTAGTAATGAGTACTTAGTGTATCCGCTTTCTGGCGACGCTTCTGATTATGAAGGGGAAGGCTGGGACCAATTAGAAACCCTAATGAGTTACCGAAAAACCAATAGCGCAGATTTTGAAGTGTACCGTTTTGATAATAATTACAAAGTTACTGATGCTAATATTTGGATAGCGACTAAATAATTTGTTTTTTTGGTACTTGGTACTTGGTACTTGGTACTTGGTACTTGGTACTTGGACGGCTGTGCTTCGCTAGGCCCTCTCACAAAAAATAAATATTTATAAAACACCTAAAATATACCATGTTTAAAAAATGGAAAACCTTAGTCGCCTTAATTCCTTTAATTTTAGCCATTGTTTTTCAATGGTGGTGGTTTTTTACGTTCCTATTTATTTTGCAAATTATTTTTAGTTTATTAGCTGGGCAAGTAGACTATGTAGAAGAAATTAAAAAATCGGAACATCCTTTTTTATTCTGGCTAATTATTGGTATTTGGCTTTTTTTAGCCGCCTATTCTTTGAGTTATTATTTTATTCCACAGTAAAAAAAATACAACTATAATTATGAGCAACCAACGCACCATGCCCATCCTTCCTGTAGAAGCTTATACTTCGCAAGAATGGTTTGATAAAGAACAAGAAATTATTTTTGGTAATAGCTGGCAATTTGCTGGATTAATGGAAGATATACAAGAACCAGGCGACTATATTACCGTACAATGCGGACACCAAAATATTGTAATTGTAAAAGGCCGAGACCAACGTTTACGAGCCTTCCATAATTTATGCCGACATAGAGGAACGCAGTTATTACGGGCGGTAGGCAAAAAACAAAAAGCCATTACTTGCCCCTATCACGATTGGACCTACAGCCTCAACGGGCAACTAATTAGCGTACCAGAAAAAGAAACCGAATTTCCAGATTTAGAACTCGATAGCATTTGCCTACACAAAGCCTCGGTAGATATTTGGCGAGGCATGTTGTGGGTACATCCTAAACCTGATGCCGAACCAATTACCAAATGGTTTGAGGGCGTATGGGAAAAACTAGGCCCACACCACCCGACTCGCCTTATCGAATATCCCGACTCGGTTTACGAAAAAACAATTAATGCCAATTGGAAAATAGTAGCAGAAAATTATATAGATATTTACCATCTTTCTCACCTCCATTCTAACACGCTACAAATGTACGACCACGCCAATGCCAAGTACGGGTTTGTGGGCGACCACTATTTATTTTGGGAACCATTAGTACCTAAGTATTTAGAAAATGTTGATAAACTAAGTCCCTTTAAAAGAATTAAGGAAATGACGGATGAGTACATCGGTGCTTATGTACCCTGGCTGTTTCCCAATGTGGGCTTATCTGAAAATGAATCTAGTTGGAGTACTTTCCACGTAACACCTATTGCACCCGACAAAACCAAAATTGTAGTGCGCTCTAAACTAGAAGAAATGACGGATTGGGAGTACTACAAACAAGGCATGAAATCATACACATCGTGGCACGGCATTATGGGAGGCGAAACCAAATATGGCAACGACGACCCCAACGACCCTATGGCCAGCGGCGACTTTATGGCTGAGGATGTTTTTGCCTGTGAACAACAACAAAAATCTTTAAAAAATCCACTGTTTAGTGTTGCAGCAACTGCTAAGTATGGCGAAAGTACGGTGCGGAGTTTTCAGGGAATTATTAAGCGATGGATGGAAGACGGGGAGGTTTGATTTTTGATATGGGATTTTTGATTTTTGTTATGCTGATGCAAGGAGGGCTTTAATTGAAAATTTAGAATCGAAGAT
>JAHDBT010000650.1:0-1456 GCA_020630215.1 Bacteroidota bacterium | reverse complement strand
ATTTGATAATTGATTATTAAAATTTCGGTTATTATTTGGAATTTGCGATTTGGTAATTGGTCATTTAAAAATTTGGTGATTATTTGAAAATTATGATTTGATAATTGATTATTAAAAAAACACTATGCAATTTCACACCTTAAAAGTAGCGGCAATTACGCATCCTATAAAAGATGCTACGAGTATTACGTTCGCCATTCCAGATGCTTTGTACGAGCAATTTAATTATTATCCTGGGCAGCATTTAATTATTAAATTTATGGTTAATGGCGAGGAAGCTCGGCGGAGTTATTCGTTGAACAGTTGTCCGCATACAAACGAGGATTTGCAGGTAACGGTGAAGCGGGTAAAGGGTGGTTTGGTTTCTAATTATGTGAACGACCAATTAAAGGTTGGGGAGGAATTAGCGGTGATGATTCCGCAAGGGCGGTTTTTTGCTAACATAGCTGCTGATGCGTATAAAACTTATTATTTATTTGCGGCAGGCAGTGGCATTACCCCAATTATGGCTATCTTAAAATCGGTTTTATTTGCTTCGCCTAATAGTAGGGTACATTTATTTTATGGCAATGCCAATCAGGATACGATTATTTTTAAAGACGGACTAGCTGATTTAGCACAACAATTTCCACAACGATTAAATGTGGTACATACTTTAAGCGCACCCAAAGTATGGACAAGCTGGGAACAATGGAAAGGTAAAAAAGGACGTATTGATGCCGAGGCTGTAGAATGGTTTATTAGCAATTACCCACCCATAGCCCAAACAACCGAGTACTATATTTGTGGGCCAGGTGCAATGAATACTAGCATCCGCAAAACGCTTATTGGATTAGACATTCCTAAAGAACTAATACATATTGAGCAATTTGGTGGGGAGGTAACGGCACTTAATACAGCAATTGAAGCAATAGATAATGCACAAGTATTGGTTAACGTAAAAGGGCAAGAACATGCGATTACCATACCTAAAGGCCAAACCATTTTACAAGTACTAAAAGCCCAAAATATTACCGTGCCTTACTCCTGCGAAAGTGGCGTTTGTGCTACCTGTGTAGCCAAAATTACCCAAGGTACTGCCGAAATGAAATCGTGCATGGCCCTAGAAGATAGCGACCTTGCCAATGGATTGATTTTAACTTGCCAAGCGTTACCAACTAGTGAGAAGGTGCATTTAACGTTTTAGGAATTAAGACTCCTTTTCTTCCAAGAGTTTAGCGCATCAAAAATAATTAAACTACCCATAAACAAATTAAAGGCACATATAGATATGAAAAGTAAATCAATGGGATCATTAAGATTAATACTAGGGTATTGCCTATAAAAATCATAGCTAATCCATACGACAAAACAAACCAACAGGGAACCCCATAATAAACTCATCGTTAGGAAGAATTTTTTCCATAAAGAAAACTCAGCAAAAATAGATTGATTATTTAAGGAGTTAATATCTAGT
>JAHDBT010000057.1:13057-21465 GCA_020630215.1 Bacteroidota bacterium | reverse complement strand
TTCAAGGCAAGGCGCAAAACGCAGCAATAGCGAGCTATTGCGAGTATTTGTATGAGTGAGTGATTTTTACGCAGTAAAATAAATGCCTTTTTAGGCATTTAAACGGAATGAACCGCTTGCGGGCATCAATAATAAGAAAAGAATAATCAAAGTGGTGGAGTTTATTTTTTCTCATTCACTAAGAATAACTGCTATCAATTGAAAAGCTTAATGTGCTAGTTTTATTATGCAGCAGTAAAAATTTATGTTTTACTAATATTTAAGAGGTGTAATGTTTTGCAAAACAAATTTAGCACCTTGTCGTTAGATAGGTTGTTCTGGAAATTATTAGCACTTTTCATTAAAAATGAAATGCTTATTGGTGAACACCTTACAAGGTACAACATTTTTTTTGTTTCTAACAAAAAGTAGCCTTGATAGCGTAGAAGAGTTTATTTCTGGTTCAATTTTGGTTATATAAATTAGCAAAGTACAATATTAAAAATACAATGAGACTAATTGCAATTACACTTATTTTATTTTGTTGTTGCTTGTTTATGCAAGCGCAAGAAATGGTTATTTCTGGTAAAATATTAAACAGTAAAAGTAAAGCACCTGTTGCTTATGCTAATATTGGTATTGCTGGAAAAAGCCTAGGAACGGTATCGAACGATAGGGGCGAGTATGAATTCCATCTGCCTGCCTCGCATTATGCCGATACGCTAAGTATTTCCTGTGTAGGATTTGCTACTTTTAGCATACAGATACAAGATATTAAAAACCTCAATGAGTTTGATGTTTTTTTACAAGCCAAAACTTACGCAATAGGAGAGGTGGTTATTCGGGAAAAAATGACCGCCAAAACAATTGTCGAAAATGCGATGAAACGCATTCCTAATAACTATATTAATAAGGCCAGTTTAGCCGATGGTTTTTACCGAGAATACTTTAAAGAAAACGACGAATTTGTAGCCTTTGCAGAAGCATCGGTCAGTATTTACGATGATAAGGGATATGGAAATGTTAAGGAAACAAGTAGAGAACGGGTAAAAATTAATGAATTGCGGGTAAGCGATATTTTAAATGAAGGAGATTATGTATTGTATATCGACATTAGTTATGCCCTAAGAAGCAACCCCGTGCGTAATGTGGGGTATTGGGAAAAATATGCGAAAAAAACCAATTACCATGTAGCCGCTTTAAAAGTAGATAGCCTCAGCTATTTCGATAACAGCTTGGTATACTGTATTAGTTACCACTTAAACAGCAAAAAACGAGGCGATTATAAAGGGCGTTTGTTTATTCGTATCAACGATTTTGCTTTGCTGCGGATGGAAATGAATGCAACCAATTTAAAAGCACACGAACTCAATGGCGCACCGCATAAATCGGAAGCCGTATATATATTTAAAGAACATCGGGATAAGTTGTACCTCAATTACATCAGTGCCAATCATGAGGTTAGTTATGTGGTAAATGAACGCAACTACGACTTGAAGTTTTATTCCGAATTAACCATCAACGATATCCGTACCGACAATGTAATTGCCATTCCTGCCAATAATAAAGTACCCGACAAAAGCATTTTTTACCAACCCCGCTACCGCACCTTCGACCCCGATTTTTGGACAACCTACAACCTCTTTGAAAAATCGCCAGCCAATACACCTATCATCAACGATTTGCAAATAGAACGTCTTTTGCAAGAACAATACAAAGCCAATGGCAAACTAATAGGGCTTAAAAAAAAGCGAAGCAGTAGCCCAAAACGCTAGTTAAAATAACAGGTACTTTTGATAGTTATAGACTTACTATTTTTCAAAAAAATAGTAAGTCTTTCGCAATGCAACCCTAGATTTTTTTAAATTTGCTACTCCTACAAATGTTAAATGCCCAACTATACCAGCAAAAGGAAGCCGCAAAGCCGAAAACAACTTTGTGAAATTCCGTGAAAAAAAACGTGCTACTTAGGGATGGTGCAAAAATAAATTTACATTTTCCGCTTCGATATTTTCCAATATCCTGCGTTACAAATACTCGTAATAGCGCTGCTATTACTGCAGGTCATTATTCCGCATTTTAAACTAGGTAATGGTAAACCAAAATCCTGCTAATAATTTAGCTATAAAAGCATGTGTTAATCCATCACCACTCCCCTCAACAATTTAGCTCTAAAACCATGCTGCCATTTAACAATTAAACCGTATCTTCGCCCGCTATGGGATTACGGTCAATATTAGCAAAGCCTGCGGCAAAACATATTGCCAAGCAAATACAGCAAGATGCGGCAAAAGCCGTACAATTGCAGGAAAAATGGTTGCAACAATTGGTAAAACGAGCAGCCAACACCCAATTTGGTAAAGAACACGATTTTGCAAGCATACGCACACACAACGATTTTCAGCAGCGAGTACCCTTGCGAGATTACGAGCAGTTACGTCCGTACATCGGGCGCATTACCAAAGGCGAAAAAGATGTACTTTGGCCCAATAAACCCATTTACTTTGCCAAAACTTCTGGTACTACCTCTGGCACCAAATACATTCCTATTACCCGCGATTCGGTGAATAACCATTTTGGAACCGCACGTAATGCATTGCTACTTTACGCCAACGAAACCAGCAATTACCAATTTTTTGATGGCAAAATGATTTTCCTCTCTGGCAGTCCCGTTTTAACCAAAGTAGGCGGCATTCGTACAGGGCGTTTATCGGGCATCGTAAACCACCATATTCCTACTTGGTTACGTAGCAACCAAATGCCAAGTTTTAAAACCAACTGTCTAGAAGATTGGGAGCAAAAACTCGACAAAATTGTAAAAGAAACCCTCAAAAAAGACATGACCTTAATCAGCGGCATTCCGCCCTGGATACAAATGTATTTTGATAGGTTAATGGAAAAATCGGGTAAAAGCATTGGGGAGTTATATCCTAATTTTTCGGTGATGGTACATGGCGGTGTAAATTTTGAACCCTACCGCAGTAAAATGGAAGCAAGCATTGGCAACAAAATCGACAGTGTAGAAACCTATCCCGCTTCGGAGGGATTTATTGCGTTTCAAAGCTCACAACAGGATAAAAGCTTATTGCTAAACACCAATTCGGGCATCTTTTTCGAGTTTGTGCCAGCCAACCAAATCCATCAATCAGACCCTACCCGTTTAAGCTTAGGCGAAGTAGAAACAGGTGTTAATTACGCCATTATTTTAAATACCAATGCTGGTTTGTGGAGTTATGTAATTGGCGATACCGTAAAATTTACCTCCCTTAATCCGTACAAAATAATAGTTACTGGGCGTACCAAGCATTTTATTTCCGCCTTTGGCGAACACGTAATTGGGGAAGAAGTAGAAAGCGCCATATTAAGTGTTGCCCAACAACAAAATATCCGCATTACCGAGTTTACCGTTGCCCCCATGATTAGCGAAACCAACGAACAATCCTATCACGAATGGCTCGTAGAATTTGATACGATGCCCCCAAATATGGAACAGTTTGCCTTGGCTGTAGATGAACTGCTGCAACAAAAAAACAGCTATTATGCCGATTTAGTGAAAGGCAATATTTTACAAGCATTAAAAATTACGCCGCTCAAAAAAAATGCCTTTAGAGATTATATGAAATCTATTGGTAAATTAGGCGGACAAAACAAAGTGCCTCGTTTATCTAACACCCGCAATGTGGCTAGGGAATTGGAGAAGTATAGGATGGTGATTTTTGATTCTTGATATTTGAGATGTGATTTTTGATTTTTTCCCTAGAATAAATTCTAGGGCTACAATGTCGGTCATTTCTACGAGATTGCTGAATTTGAGATTTGAGGATTGATTATTATTTGATTTTTTTCCTGCTAACGCTAGGAAGGACGTATTTAGAATTTAAAATCGCAAATTTAGAATTTAGTAACGCATAAATAATAACTCCGCCATTTCTACTTGATTTTTTGCACTTATCTTGCGTTGCAAATACTCGCAATAGCGCTGCTATTGCTGCGTTTTGCGCCTTGTTTAAGCACAAAATTTCTGCGTACAAATTGTCGGACTTATTTTTTAAGCGTTACTTAGCATTTCTGATATACTGATGGTGGGGATTTTTGATTTATATAGGAATAACTAAGATGGTGGATTTTGTGCCGTAGGTACAACCTGTTTATCGAAAAACAAATGTCAAATAACCAAGCGCCGTAGGTGCGCCCCGTTGGATTTAAAATCCGTGATACAGACATATTAGATATGCTGGCGATGGCGGTTTTTGATGCTTGATTTCCCCCCCCAAAAAAAATAAACCCTTGACAAATTGTTAAAAAAGGTTTATTATCCGTAAAATTAAACTTTTAGCGTATCTATACCGTTTAAGAAGACGGTTGAGGTTGCAAATAAACAAAAACAACAATTAAATTAAGCAAAATATATGACAGTTTTAGTAATGGTTTCCCAGCTACTATTGGGTTTATCGCTTTTAGTCGCTGTGCATGAATTCGGGCATTTCATAGCTGCCAAAGCTTTTGGAATGCGGGTTCCTAAGTTTTACATCTTTTTTGATGCCTGGGGCAAAAAATTATGGTCGAAACAAATTGGCGATACAGAGTATGGTATTGGTTGGTTGCCCTTGGGCGGCTATGTACAAATTTCGGGCATGATTGACGAAACACAAGATGCGTCGCAATTTAAAGAAGAACCCGAAGAATGGGAATTTAGAGCCAAACCAGCATGGCAGCGTTTTATTGTAATGATAGCTGGTATTGTAATGAATGTGATTACTGGCGTACTCATTTTTGCCATGTTTTTTAATGTGTTCGACAAAGACTTTTTATCGCTAGAGGAAGTGAATAAAGAAGGCGTTTTTGCACATGAATTAGCACAGCAAATAGGGATTGAAACAGGCGATAGGATTGTAGCCGTAAATGGCCATAAACCCGACCGTTTTAGAGATGTTTCTTCTTCGAGAGTGTTTTTAGGAGGCTCTTTAACCATACAAAGAGGCAACGAAATAAAGGAAATTACCACGCCAAGAGGTTTCTTCAAAAATATGGGACAACCCTTTGTATCACCTATGCGAGAACTCGTGGGCGTGTCGGAGGTAATGGCAGGTTCTAATGCCGCTAAAGCAGGACTGCGAAGTGGCGATATTATTAAAGCCATTAATGGCAAACCTATTAACCATTTTGCCCCAGACTTAACAGGTGTTTTGGATGCTGAAAAAGGGAAAGAAGTAAGCATTCAGATTGACCGTGGAGGCAGTATGCAAACACTAAAAGCACAAGTAGGCGAAACAGGTAAATTAGGCTTTTATCCGTCTATAAAAGATGCGTATCCGCACCAACCATATAACTGGTCTAATGGAATTAAGTATGCTTGCTACGAAGGTTACGAGCTCACCTTAGCACAAGCAATTAGCATTGGTAAAATGTTTACCCGCGAAATAAAAGTTACCGAATCTTTGGCAAGCCCTATACGTATTGCTACTATTTACGGCGGCACTTGGCAATGGGATCGTTTTTGGCGATTAACAGGCTTAATATCCTTTGTACTGGCCTTTATGAATTTCCTCCCTATTCCTGCCTTGGATGGTGGACACATGATGTTTATTGTGTACGAGGTAATATCTGGCCGTCCGCCTAGTGACTCATTTTTAGAAAAAGCACAAGTGGTTGGTTTTGTAATGATTATGGGCTTAATGGTATTTGCCTTTGGAAATGATATTTACCAGTTGTTTATTAAGTAGGTGTTTTGGTAGCAGGCAGAAAGTGTTTTTGCCTGTAGACTATAGCGCATACAGCTTCCCAAAAAACAAACACGAACAACAAAAAATACAAGCCTTTCCTCAAGCACAGCATATTTATTACAATTTCGTGCGCTAGATATTGGTGCTTTTGCTAATTAAAGCTTATATTTGCCCCCTAATTGTAATGGGAGTAAATAAAAATCTTTTTGCACCCTTACTTCTTGTTAAAAAAACAAAGCTTTTCAAACATGGCAAGTTTTCATACCGATTTAGTATATCCAGATAATCAAGATTCGATAAGCGGATTTTTTAAGGTGGTTGCGCCTACTTTATTAATTGTAATTTTTGCAGCCTTAACTTACTTTTATTACATCCAAAATGGATACGAAGCTCCTGTGCTAGTGTTGTATCCTGCGGTTATCTTATCTGTCTTTTTGCCTTTATTAATGCTGTACATGTGGTACCATAAAAACTACACCAAAAAAGGCGAAGTACATTTAAGCACCGATAAAATTGGCTACGATTGGGACGATCCTAAAAGCCATTTTAGCTACGATATGAAAGACGTAAAAAATCTTAAACTCGTATACGATGGCTATGCACAAACTTTTGGTGGTTCTAAAGGCACCGAAAACCGTTTAACATTTAAACACGGTAACGACCACTTTGACATTAATTTTCGTTTAGCCAATGAAGAAGCGGCTAGTAATTTAGCGAAAGTAGTTAAAACGTGGTACCAAAATGGTGTTGACTTTGAAGAAGTAAATACTGCTGGTGAAAAACGTTATTTAATGATTTACAGCGAAAAAGCTAAAGACAGAGATTTAGCAAATAGTGGTCCTGCAATTGTTGCTTAAAACAACAAAACAATTCCTTAAAAATAAAAACCTTGTGTTATCACTAACAAAACCTTCCAAAATTTAATATTTTGGAAGGTTTTTTTGTTATGTTTGTATATTGGCTCACACACGCTCATTCTATCTAACAAAACAAACAAACAAACAAACAAACAATTATTATGGCAGAGCAATTAATTGGAAAAGTTGACATCCTAGTAGGAGACAACAAAGACGCAAGTATTAGTTTAAATGGAACATTAGGAGATGTAACGATTGGCGGAGCAGGACAAAGTGGCGATTTAATATTAAAAGACAACTCTGGTAATGTACGGATGAAAATAAAAGCATCTACAGGTACTATTGACGTATATGACCGCAATGGAAAAGTAATGGTGAAGTTGGATGCAGGAGCCAATTTAAGTTTAGGAGGTGCTAATAACCAAGATGGAGATGTAATGTTGAAAGACCGTAATGGCATTGCTCGCTTGCATTTAGATGCCCAAAACCAAAGTATTTTAATTAGAAATACTGAAGGAAAAACGTTTTCGCAATTAGGACGCAATGGGCAATTTACCCTAGGCTGCCAAGACCAAGCAGGAAAAGTAATTGTACGCAACAGCAGTAATGACGAAACCATTAACATAGATGGCGAATCAGGAGATATTGTACTCAAAAACGCCGATTGTGCCGAAGAGTTTGATATTGCCGAAGCCATTGCCAGCAAAGTAGAGGCAGGTAGCGTAATGACGATTCAAAAAGATGGCGCTTTGGCTCCTTGTACACAAGCCTACGATAAAAGGGTAGCAGGAGTTGTATCGGGTGCAGGTACTTACCAACCAGCTTTAATTTTAGATAAACAACCCGAACAAGAAAACCGATTGCCGATTGCCATGATAGGAAAAGTGTATTGTAAAGTAGATGCAAGCTATGGACCTATTGAACTAGGAGATTTACTAACCACATCGCCAACGCCTGGCCATGCAATGAAAGCAACCGACCCCATGCGTGCTTTTGGTACCGTAATAGGCAAAGCTTTGGGAAGTTTGGAAAACGGCGAAGGCATGTTGCCAATTTTAGTGGCTTTGCAATAGTTTTTTGTAACAGGTACTTTTGTAGAAAGTAGAAGGATAGAGGAGTTTAGTTTAGTAAAATCCATTACACCCCAAAAAAATAAAAATGGCACAAAGATTTAGTTTCAAACATGCAGCAGCACATTGCTTTGGAAAAAATGGAGATATTTCGGTTAAGCGAGATATTTTAGGAGTAGTTGCAGACGACCATCCACAAGACCGTTCGGCGAAAGAACTTTTAAGTGCGGCCTATTCTTTTCCATATGTACGAATGACTATTGTAACGATTAAAGGTGCTGCACCTACTATTCAAAAAGATTTGGATACGGCAAACGAAATATTTAGGAGAGAAGGAGAATTTTTCCTTTATCCAGTAGCAAGCATCGAAGAAGACCGGCCGCATTTGCTAGCCTTGCACCAAAACAGTTGTCCGCTAGGAGTACAACAGGAACCTACTGAAGAGGAATTAGAATTGTTTAATTTAGGCCGTGATAAGGGAGCCGATGTTGTTGGGTATTATATTCAGAATGGACCAGGAGGCGTAGGTTGTTCTGCTTACCCCGAAGGACTAAAAGGTTTTTGGGTAGATGATAATGCCAGTGAATGGACTTTTGCTCATGAACTAGGTCATGTATTAGGGCGAAATTATCATGTAGGAGATAAGGACAATCTGATGTTTGTGCCAACGCCTTTTATTACCAATCCGCCACCCAACCTTAATACTTCCCAAGTTAATAACATTAAACAAGATGATGCCGTTTATCCTTGCCCACCTGATGAAGTGTAGGTAGAAGGTG
>JAHDBT010000057.1:0-12957 GCA_020630215.1 Bacteroidota bacterium | reverse complement strand
GTAGAAGGTGGAAGGTAGAAAAGACTTTTAGCCGTAAACAGAAAAAAGAACAAACAAACCTTTGCTCGAAGCTATCCTTATACCTTCAGCGCAGCGTATCTTATACCTTATACGCTACCAAAGGTAGCGAGTATTACTTCACAATTTCAAAGTTATCAATCACCACATTATCAATAGAAACAAACTGCACTTTCATGGTAGAAGTGGAGGCACTGATGAAGGAGGTGCCATAGTTTTCATCGTAGCAAAAAGTAGTAAATTCGTCGAGGTTAAGTGGTGTTTGGTTACAGGTTCTTTTGTAACCGCCCCCAAGTCCACTTACAATATAAATGGGAAGTTCTTCTCCTATTTTGCGAGTGCGTTCGTAGATGTGGTTGTGTCCTGCCATCACCAAATCCACCCCTTCAAAATTCCATTGCATACTTAATTCATTGCCATGTCCGCCGCTAGAAAAAGGTGGGTGATGGCAGTAAACCACTTTAAAAACAGATTGGCTGGCAGCGAGTTTTTCGGCTAACCAATTTTGCTGAACGCTTTTATCTGAAGCATCGCTATTGAGTGCGAAAAAATGAACGGGTCCCCAAATAAAATCGTAATACACTTCATTTCCTGGCAGCGTAAAATAATCTAAATAGGGTTGATAGGCGTAATTGTAATTATAATCGTGATTGCCAATGCTAGGAAAAAAGCGGTTTATTTTTTCGGTCGTTGCTATGCCCGTACATTGTTGGGTAGGAGGCGCATCGAAGTTGTAAATAAAATCGCAATAAAAATTACCCACATTTCCTACAATGGTGCTGGCACTTCCAAAATTATAATTATTATCACCTAGGGTAATAATAAAATCAGGGTTTAAACTCTTAATCAATGTTGCTACTGCTGCTTCGTTTTCACTCGCATCGCCATAATCGCCCATAGCCGCAAATTGTATCGAATCGGCAGGCATATTAATGGTAATTGTTGGGGTTGTTGTTGCTGATGATGGAGGCACATCGCTGTTATTTTTACGAGCGCAGCCACTTAAACAATAACAAAAAAGCAGCAGTATTGGTAGTTGTAATTTCATGCTTTTTAATTGGGTAAAATTTTTCTCATTCGCTAACAACACAAGGCAAATTCCTAAACCGTAACCTGATAAAATGGATAATCGGTATAGCCTTTCCCATCCATACCATACCATCCATTCCTATTTCTTTCTGCTAGAGGCCAGCCATTTTTAAAACGTTCAACTAAATCAGGATTGCCAATAAAATCACGTCCAAAAGCAATTAAATCGGCTCGGTTTTGTGTAATGGCTTCTTGTGCTGTTTCGAGTGTGAAATCACCACAAATAATGAGTGTACCTTTGTATAATGCTCTAAGGCTTTTCCACAATTCAAACTTAGCAGGGTTGGCTTCGCCCATGTGACTTAAATGTACGTACACCAATCCTAAGCTGTTTAACTGTTGGGCTAGGTATTGGTAGGTTTCATTGACCAATGCTGGCGTTTCTTTGGTATCGGCATAGCTAAATGGCGAAATCCTGATGCCTACTTTTTCGGCTCCAATAGCGGCTATCATACCTTGTACAATTTCGAGTACAAAACGGCAACGGTTTTCGATGCTGCCACCGTATTCGTCGGTGCGTTGATTGCTGGCGGTATTAATAAATTGGTTGGGTAAATAACCATGAGCGCAGTGAATTTCCACGCCATCAAATCCTGCCGCCATACTGTATTTTGCCGATTGTACAAATTCTTCGATACAAGCTTTTACTTCTTCCGTACTCATAGCATGAGGAGTAGGGTAGGGCTGTTTGCCTAAATTGTAGGTGCTAATTTCGCCTGGTTGTGCAATAGCCGATGCGCCTACAACCCTTGCGCCTTCGGGTAAATTATCGGCATGTGCAATACGACCAGTATGCATTAATTGCAAAAATATTTTTCCCCCTTTGCTATGTACCGCTTCGGTTGATAATTTCCAAGTAGCTACATGTTGTTCGTTAAACATGCCTGGAATATTGGTGTAGCCCAAACCATCGGGCGAAGGCGAAGTTCCTTCTGCGATGATAAGTCCAGCACCTGCACGTTGGCCGTAGTAGGTTGCCATTAGTGGATTGGGGATGTTATTGTCAATAGCTCGGCAGCGGGTTAGTGGGGCCATTGCAATGCTATTGTTTAAAGTAATATTTCCTAGCTGGTAAGTATCGAATAAATTTTTGCTCATGCTTTTTTTATTGTGTTTTTTGAGGAAGTAAAGATATAAAGTAAAGTGCAGTTTTAGGTAAGAGATTTATGCAAGTAACATTGAAAAAGAAACACGCTACCAATAATTATTTTTTTCTTTCCATTCGTCGGTAATATCCATAGCGGTTAATTCTCCAATTGCATTTCCACCTATTAAAGCTCTAAGTCCGCTTATTAGTTCTCCGTATTGTTTTGTTTTGTCAATTCTTTTTTCAATAAGTGCAATCATTGTTTGTTCGGGTTTTTCGAGGTTGTTTCGCCAATAATCGTTTAAGCTTTCGGTAGTTGCAATAAATTCAATTTTACTTTTATTTTTAAGCGATATGGCACAGGTTTCTATAAATTCGGGAACCAAAAAATAATGACTTAGGCTTTCTAATGTTTGCACAACATAAGCCCGTCTTTGTCCCGCAAAGGATGCTCTAGGTATTTTGGTTTGGTAAATGGCTAGTACAAATTCGATGATGCTGTTTGCTATTTTAGCAGCTTCGCTGTTATCTGTTCTGCTAAATTTGGTAAAGCCTTCTTTTGCTGCTTCGTCTTCCCATAATTGATGGGGGAGGTACCAAATAATTTTCAGTAATTCCTCTTCGGGGTGCATAAACCTTTCTTGTTTAAGCCCAATTGTTTTTTTAGTAAGGTTTAATAGATGAGTTAGGTCATCGGAAGTAAAACTACCAGGCTGAATAAGCATCTCTATTGAAGTTATGAGCACTCTAGAAAGGTATTTTAATTCCTTATCTGTTGTATTTAATAGGGAGGCTACTTCTTCGCAAATAGCTTTAATAGATTTGTTGGTAGGTAATTGCATTTTATGTTTTTTTTAAATAGCTTCTATTTCTTTAATAATTTGCTGGTAAACTTTACGCTGGCTATTTCGCAAATAAAACCCTGCCGCTTTAAGAAATAGTTTTTTAAATAAGCTTTTTACCGTTACCGTACATTTTTCCGTAACGATTATTTGTTCTTTTTTTTCCTTTATGCTTATGTAGTAATCAAAATCGTAACCCAAAAAATTAGCTATAAATTCTTCCGCATCGGCTTGTTCGTCATCGTTGTCGGTTTCTTTATCAATAATATCGGCAATGTTAAATTTTAGGTAAATTAATTCCTCGGGATTAATGGCGACTACCTCAAATTGAAAAATGAGTATCATCTCCCGATCTTCAACAAGCAGTTGAAATTTTTCTCCTACTAGCATTTCAGGATGATCATTGTCGCTAATTATTTCAACCTTTTCTTCCGAATCTTGCGAGAAAAAAATAGTAATGTATTTTTTATTACAAAGGTAATTAAATACCGTGGTTTTATTTTGGTGTACACTAAATTTATGTTTGTAGAAATTCATTATGTTTTTTTTATCTGGGTTACTTGTATCTACTCAGGGATAGTGAAAAAATAAAGTTACAAATTTCCGCAAAGAGATTTTTTAATAGACAAGGCACAAAATAGGAGCGTGCGATTTTTACGCAGTAAAATAAATATCCCTTTGGATATTTAAGATAGATTAGTTGATGCTGAATAGTAAGCTTTTATTCAATAATAGGCCGAGTTGCGCCAATTAATAAATACGAAGCCCAAAAAAATGGATGCGCTAACAAGTTGGGCATATTATCAATATAGTTTCTTTTAGCGGTTGCTATGGCTGTTGATTTATTCTGTCCAGTTTTTAAATTTTTATAAAAACTTTCCATTATTTCGCTGCTTACTTGGTCGCTCACGGTCCATAAAGTGGTTACAATACTTTGTGCGCCTGCCTGAGCAAAAGCACTGGTTAAGCTAATAATACCTTCGCCTTTTTGTAGTTTTCCTAGGCCCGTTTCGCAAGCACTGAGTACCACCATTTCGGCATTTAGTTTTAGGTTGGCAATATCGCCAAAATACAATAAATAATTACCGCTATTGGTTTGGTTTTTTATGCTTGCTGTTTTTGTGTTGGTACAGTTTAAATTGTGAAACACAATTACCGAGCGTTCGGGTTTTTCTTCGTTGGCTAGGGCGTGGGTGGCAATATGTAACCAACGATATTGAGCTGCATCAGTTAAAAAGTTATGCTTAATGGCTTGTTTACCTACAAAAGATTTGGTAGGGACTTGTTGTGCAATGGCGGCAACTTCTTTTTGGTTATATAGGAGCTTGGTTAAGCTATTAAGTGCTAGTGGGTGATTAAGAATAGGGTTTATATTTCTAGCATTTGCATAGGTATTATCGGTATTAAATTGAGGGGCGAAAGCGAGCAATTGTTTTTTAGTAGTTGCAGCAATTTTTTGCTGACACATTTCTATTAGCAAACTAGCAGAATAGGCATAGCTTATCGTATAGTCGAATAGTAAATAAGGGTGTTCGTTAAAACGTTCAGGATGTTTAGGTAATTTACTTAGTAGCGCATCAAAAGGTAGATAGCCCAAAGCATCGTGCGGTATAATGGTGAGCGATTGTTGTTTGTGGATTAATTGTTTTTTAACAAGAGGGGCTATTAATTGTTGGTACAATTTAAAGGCCGCTTTGGTATAGGTTTTTCCCAGTTGATGTTTAGCTGTTAGTGGATTATCTGTTGTTGTTACTAAATTACTAGGTGCGTATTGGGTAATACTATCTCTAAAATTTTGCAGGGTTTTATTAAAGTTTTTAGCTTTGGGCAATTGCAAAAAATGAGCATTTTGTTGTTCAATAATTACTAGGTTAAGGTGTTGTTTTCCAACAAAATAATTTAAAACAAGTTGGTCTTTTTTTAGGTGTTGTTGCAATTGTGTTAAGCCAATAACTGTGTTGGTTTGTTGGTGCTTAACATAAGCAGGGAATACATCTTCTAAGTTGATGTTTAATTGATGTTGTTGTACTTGTAAATCGTTTAGTTTGTTGGTAAAATAGGTAATATTTTTTTCCTTTTTTTGAAATTCTGCTTCAAATAGCTTTTGTTGGTAAAGGCTAATTTCTTTAACAATTTGTTTTTCCTGATTAATAAGGTCTTTTTGTTCAGTAGTAGTTTGTAAAAACTTTTCGTTTTTAATGGTAAAAAGAAGATTCATTGCCTTGCTTTTTTCAATAAAAATAAAAGCTTGTTCTATATAACTAATTTGTTGTGTTTTTTCAAAAAGCAAATAGCATATTGTTATTGCCGAGTCATAAAAAGCAATCAGTTCCTTGCTAATTTCTTCTTCATTTTGGTGGTAGATAAAAAAGTGATTATTGGCTTCTAATACTTGATTGGCCAATTGTATGGTTTCATAAATAGTAGTAAGTGTAATTGCCTGATTAGATGGGGTGTTTGTTTCTTGATGCAGTTGTAATAATACTTTGGCTTTTTTGCGGAGTGTTATAAAAAAAGCAATTGGGTTGTGTGCTTTTAGCTTGCTTGGGTTAGGGAAAGTATCATTGGTATTTGTTAAAGCTTCTTGTGTGTTAGTAAACAATGCTTTTTGGTAATATTGTAATGCCGATTGCTTATTTTCTGTTAGTTCATAGGCTTCGGCAATTATTCGGTAATTTTTTGTTAATAGCGGATGGCTTTCTCCCAACATATTTTGCTCAAAATTAATAGCGATGTTTAACTTTTTGATTGCTTTTCGGTATTGTTTTTTTTGTGTATAGTATTTAGCAAAGCTTAAGTAAGTAGATGTGTATGCAAAACCAATATTTGTATTTTTGTTTTTTTGAATAAGGTTTTCTGCTTTTAGAAGATAGTGTTTAGCTTTGTTTAGTTTTTTTAGTTGCACATACACCTCACCTAATGTTGCATAAATAAAACAAGTATGATGCGTTTGTAGTAGTTCCGATTGTTTATAAATTTGTAGTGCTTTACATAAATACTTTTTTGCAATTTCAGGTTGGTTTATTATTTTATACATATTCCCAATATTTGAATAGGAAGGTGCTAAATCGACTAGAGGAATGGATTGACTTTCTCTAATGCTAATTGCTTGTAAATAATAATTTAATGCAATACTAAATTCTTTTTTCTCATTGTGTAAGTTGCCTATTTGCATATATAAATGAGATTTGTTCAGACTATTGGGAGGTGCTATTTCTGCTAAAATAGCTCCTGATTTTTTGTAGTAGTTGAGCGATTCTTCAAAATATCCCATATTGCGGTGTAAACTTCCTAATTGATTGTAAATTGCTACACATATACTATTTTTGTCTCCATTTAATTGTAGGTTGATTGCTAAGGCTTTTTTTAAAGAATTTAGAGCTATATCGTATTTTAATAATTGTAAATTAAAATACCCATGAGATATATAAGTGTTTACGGCATGTTTGTTTGTTGGTGTATTACATTTAGGAAGGATTTGTTCAATACTATAATTCAGTTTTTTTAGTGCGAGTACTGTTAAGCCCTTCGACCAATAAGCAAACGCATTTATATCGTAAATTAAAGCAAGATTTTCCCAACTTTGATGTGCTTCAATAATAGGTATAATTTTATCACTTAGTGTTATGACTTCTTGAATTGCTCCTTGCTTAAATAACTTTCTAACCTCATGAATTAATTCACAAGCTTCTGCTAAACTTAATGGGTCTTCAGGGGAAGCGGAATTGTTGTTTTTTTGCAACATAAAAAGTTGATCTTATTTAGTATCTTTTTTGAAATAATAATTGTTTTCTTACAAACTGCCCTTAGTTGGGCTTATTTTTTCACTTTGCAGATAGCTTCTTGAAATAAACCCTTATTATTAAGTATTTTATACTTTGGACAAAGCTTGTTAAGTGCTTTTTAGTCGTTTATATTTCGACACGAAGACACTAAGAAATGAAGTTTAGTTTTGTCTTAACGGCACATAAATAAGCTAACCAGTTCATTGTTAGTGCTTTAAAAATCTTATTGATTTAAGGTCACGAAGGCGCAGGCTTAAAGAAGTCCACAAAGAATGGCAGAGCGTCACTATCTAGCGTTTCTTCCAAAGCCTAAAAAAATTACTTATTAGTTTAAGAGCTTCTGCTAAGTTTAAGGGACTTTTAGGAGAGGATGAACTGTTTGTTGATAATTGCATAGGTAGTTTGAATTATATAATATTTTCTTTATTTTTTAGTAAAAGACCACCATCTTTGATGATGGTTATGTAAATTTGATTACACCATTTTTTAACCAAAATTTATTTAATATGTAGTTTTTTGCTAAAGAGGCAAATAAGGGAGGGTAAGGGAAGTAGTTTGATTTTTGGCAAAATAGTAATTTTTTTAAAAAATGTTTAACATAAGGCACTTTTTTAGTTGAAAAAAAAATTTTTTACTTGGAACTTGTTTACATTTACCACTAACTTTACATACTTTAAATGGAAACTGTTAATTAGTTTTCTTACATAAATAGTAAATATTTACGCCACTTTTTCAATACTTATATTAGTAACCACTTTTTTGTAAAAAAATATATGGAGTTTAATTACTCAGACGAGGAACTTGTGAAACTCATTAAGCATAGTGATACAACCAGAACACTAGCTATGAAACACATTTATCTCCAGCATAAATCATTATCAAACTATGCTACCTATTTGCTTTCGCAGTCGATGAACCCAAATTTGGCTAAACAAAAAGGAATGGGAGTGTTGCATAATGCTATAGCTATTTTAGTAAGTAACATAGCTAAAGATAAAACCGACAAACCTCACCAAATAAAGGTGTATTTAAAAGGAATTTTAAAAAACTTATGTAAAGAAGAAAAACGCAATGAGTTGAAGCATCGTAATACCAATATAGATTTGGTAGGAGATTTTTTGGAAAGTAAGGAAGCAAGCTATGGCTTATTGCTTAATAAAGAATGGACCAATTGTGTTAGAGAAGCGTTTCAGCAATTAAAACCCAAGCAACGAAATATTTTGCGATTAAGAATGCGAGGCGAACGCTTTAAAATTATTGCAAAAAAAATGAATTATAAAAACGACGCTATTGCAAGGGTAACTCATAAAAGAAGTGTAGATAGATTGTTGCAAATAATAAAAAACAACCCAGAGCTACATCAACGTATTAATGAACTTTTAAACAAAAGCTAACCTGTTCGTCATTAATTATTAATGCTCTAAAGCCATGAATAAACAAACACTTATTAAGCAATATATAAAAAATAAGCTTAGCCCTAAGCAAAAAAAAGAATTTGAAGAACAAATGCAATCAGATTTAGAATTGAAACAAGCAGTAAACGACTATTGGTTGATAGACAAGATACTGTCAACAGCTCATCAAATAGAATTATTAGAGGAACTAGAAAACATAGCAACATTGGAGCTAAGTGAAGACACTCTTGCTGCTAAAGAAAACCAATTAGCAACGCAGTTTTTTACTCCTTTTAAGTCTGATATGTTAACCCAAGAAATGCTAGCTCGTTCTGTACAAGAACAAGCTAGTAATGATAGCTTTACCAAAGCCATTTATCATTATAACAATGCCGAGTACGACAAAGCCATTGCGTGTTTTTTAAAAGTAAAAGCAAAGGCAAACTATTATGCTTCGTCTCTATTGTATTTAGGGAATGCTTACATTGCTGCAAAAAAACCAATAATGGCAGTTACCGTATTTGAACAGTTATTGGACATAAAAGCAGCCCTAATTTTTAAAGAAGTAATTGAATGGTATTTAGCCTTAGCCTTATTAGTTGCTACAGAACAATCAAAAGCTAAAGCCCTACTAAATGATATTGCTGCAAACTCTACCGACCGTTATTACCGTAAAAAAGCAACAAAGTTGTTAAGTCAATTAGCCAATAAATAAGGAGTTTAGCTTAGTGCCTATTGCCTATTACTTCGCTAAAATAACCTAATATCCACTGACTTTAAAGTCTTGATTTTACTAAGAAAAGAAAACAGCTAAGTAACGTTTAAAAAATAAATCCGACAATTTGTACGTAGAGGTTTTGTGCTTAGACAAGGCGCAAAACGCAGCCATAGCCTAAGCTACGGCGAGTATTTGCAACGCAGGATAAGTGCAAAAGATCAAGTAGAAATGACGGATTTATTTTTTATGCGTTACTAAGTAAAAAAACTAGAACTCATTGAGAATAATCGTCAGCATATCAAAAAACGCTGTGCAACTCCGCTAAAACAGATGAGCTAGATACCCCTGATTTTACAATTCCCAACTATAGGAAAAGGAGGCCGCAAAGCCAAAAAAACTTCGTGAAACCCCGTGAAAAACTCTGTGTAACTTAGTGGGACCCCTTACAGGTATTATTTTTACACTTACTCCGCAGTTAATACCACGCTTATCACATCATAATCGCCTGCTGCTTCGTCAAAATAATAGGTGCTGCTCCATCGGTAATAATCGCAATCTTCTGCTTCAATGGCATAAAAAATAGGCTCGTCGTCAATTACTATCATTACCTCGTTTTTGGTATTTCCCCATACCATATCTCCTTCATAAATAAATCCATCCTCATCAAAAAAGTACCATCCTGTACCATCTTCGTAAAAAATAAAATAGCCATAATTTAAGTAGGTGAGGTCTTGGTAAGCGACTTCGTTTTCGTAAGAAATAACCCGATACTGATCGATGTACCATGCAGCATGGTTAACCAAATTGTTATTTACTTGGCTGCGCTTGCACGAAGTTGATAGACTTAGCACTAAAATGCCTAACAAAAATAGTGTTAAAGTAAGGTATTGTTTCATGGTATTGGTAATCAAAGTTAAATTTACTTTTTACAAAAATACACAAGTTGTTTTATTTCCTTAGCATTTTAATATCTTTGTACAGTAGGACGATTAAAAAAACAAAAATGGCCAAGTCTATAGATATTGTTCACATACTCATTAGTCAAGGAAGATTTGAACAAGCGGAAAAGAAATTGCGGGAAATACTATCAACAGATGTACATCATGCAGAAGCACACGGATTGCTAGGGCTTACCTTGATGAGTGGCAATAAAACCAGGCAGGAAGAAGCTAAAAGAGAACTGGAAACGGCCCTATCTATACGTCCTGATGAACCTTACTTTATGTATTTGTTGGCCAATTGGCATTTAAAACAAGATAATTACAAAGCAGCAGAAGAACACATTCGGCAAAGTGTGCGTTTAAATCCTTTTGATGCAGATTATTTTTACACATTGGCAGTCATACAAATTGGCAAAGATGAATGGGAAGAGGCTTTAGAAACCTTAGATTATGCCTTGGCCATTGATGCCGAACATGTAAATAGTTTAAATTTGAGGGCCAGATGTTTGGTGCGTCTAGGACGTAAGGAAGAAGCTTTTACTCATTTTGAAGCTTCGTTTTCTAAAGACCCCAATAATTCGGATACACATGCTAACCAGGGATGGGCAAAACTAGAAGCAGGAAACTATAACGAAGCCTTAGAACATTTTAAAGAAGCCCTAAAAATACAACCTACTAATAATTATGCAAAAACAGGACTGGTAGAAGCCTTAAAAGCGCAGCATCTTATTTATGGTTGGTTTTTAAAATGGAATTACTGGTTGGTTACTATGAGCGAAAAGGCAAAATGGGGCTTATTTATTGGTTTAATAGTTGTAGTAAATGTTTTTCGTCCCTTGTTGCCCTTGTATTTGTTGCTCATTGTTTTTACCTGGTTTTCCGATGTTATTTTTAATTCTCTCTTGCGCCTTAATAGCTACGGGAAATACGCATTGTCTAAAAATCAGGTAGTAGCTTCTAATTATTTTTTGCTATTAATTACGGGAGCAATTGGTTTTGGTATTGCTATGTTATTAAGTCCTCAGTATTTGTATTTGTTATTAGCAGCCGCTTGTTTAGGGCTATTGTTTCCCGTGGTAACAACTTTTAGTATTGAACATGACCAAAGCCGAAAAAAATCGGGGTGGTATGCTTTGGTGATGTTAGCAGTCGCTATTGGGATGATTAGCCTCGAAATAGTAGAACCTAATGGAGGAATGGGCTTGCTTAATATTTTTGTTTTTGGAATTGCAGCCTATACTTGGTTTGTACAATTTTTGCCTAGATAATATCCACTATATTGATTTAGATGTACCTAAATATAAGATTGGAGAGTTATATTGTACTGCGATGAATTAAGCCCAAAGCAGCTTTCTAAAATGGGTTTTAATAGCTCAATTTTTTTTATTAAATTTGTAAGGACTTATTATTTGTGTTCTAGCTCACACATGCCAACAACTAACCAATCTACTTTTCTACTAGACTATCTTTTTACTACGATTAAGTAAATCATTAATTCTAGTTAGTGCAACTACTTTTCAAAACAAACAATTCTTAAATTTTACTAAGTTTTATTGGTATGGCAAAATACTACATTTCACTTTTGTTGCTTCAAAAAACTAAAGGGCATCGTTTTTTATTATTAGTTGCTATGTTAATGATGTTTTCCCTAATGGGTAAGCACCTATCTGCACATACAAGTTTGCCTAGTAATGCCTATAGCTATAATTATGAAATGCTAGGTAATAATGATAGGATAGCCATGCAAATGTTTGAAAACCATATAGAATTACTATATTATAGCAGTGATTTGCCTGCAAAAGGCTTAGATTATAAGGTGTTTAAATTTGCTGTAATTGGTTATTACTTATTGAAACAGGAAAAGGTAATTAAGGAAGATAAAACCAAATTATCTATTATTGACTTTAGAGTGCCTAGCAGCGAAAAACGGTTGTATATTTTCGATATGGCTTCGGGACAGTTACTGCATCATACCTTTGTAGCACATGGGCAAAATAGTGGAATGGTATATGCACGTCATTTTTCCAACCAAATAAATTCTTTAAAAACAAGCTTGGGTTTTTACATTACCGAAGATACCTACTACGGCCAACACGGTTATTCCCTTAAACTTTCGGGCTTAGATAGAGGCTTTAATGACAATGTAAAAGTTAGAAAAATTGTTATGCATGGTTCTGCACACGTAGGCAATCATACGCTTAATGCACCGCCTAGGGTAAGTTTAAGCTGGGGCTGTCCTGCCGTTCCCGTAGAGTTGAACAGAGAAATTATTGATTTAGTAAAATACGGCAATTGCATTTTTGCTTTCGGACATGACCTGCCTTACCTTAATACTTCCAAATATTTAAACTTTCACAAAGCCGCACGGTATTATTATAGCTTGCGTTTGCAAGCTGCGCAGTAGAGGGATGGAGGAATTCATTTAGAATTTAAGATTGATAATTTAAATTTTTTTATATGTCGATGTTAGGGAGGTTTGATTCTTGATATTTGAGATGTGATTTTTGATTTTTTCTAGTTCTAAGATATTTGGGGGCCAAATTTCAATTATGGAAGCCACAGGCTTCCCTACCACTACGCTCCAGTCTGGAGACTGGACCGGCAGTCTGTGAAAAAACAAAGCCTAGCTCAATACATTGCACTTTATTTATTTTCAATTCGCATAACTTCGTGAATGAGAAAAAATAAACTCCACCACTTTGATTATTCTTTTCTTATTATTGATGCCCGCAAGCGGTTCATTCCGTTTAAATGCCTAAAAAGGCATTTATTTTACTGCGTAAAAATCACTCACTCATACAAATACTCGCAATAGCTCGCTATTGCTGCGTTTTGCGCCTTGCCTTGAAAAAAACAATCGCACACTTTGGTGGAGTTTATTTTTTTCATTTCACTTACTAAATGTTAAGCATTTCAAAATTTTGCAACTAATTGAAAACAAGGAGTTTTTTCACAGACTGCCGGGCGTTCTTTTTTTTTATAAAAAAAGGAACGCAGGGTCAAGCGTGCCGCTTGAGCCAAACGGTACTCAAGCCTTTGGCCATAGCCGTCAGGTTATTTCCAAATAAAGGTAAGAAATTTGC
>JAHDBT010000649.1 GCA_020630215.1 Bacteroidota bacterium | reverse complement strand
AACTATTGAAAGTTCAATTTAAGCTATTTTTTTTGTAAATGCAAGGAGGGGAGGGGAATAGTAGAAGGGAAAACGGCTGCTAGTAAGTAGATAAATGCTGGTTTATACAAAAACGATTCGTATTAAATAGTGCTTACCAATTAATTATTTTAGTGAAATGAAAAAAATAAACTCCATCAAGATGTGCGATTGTTTTTTTCAAGTCAAGGCGCAAAGCGCAGCAATAGCGGGCTATTGCGAGCATTTGTAACGCAGGATTGGAGAAAAGAATAAACAAAGTGGTGGAGTTTATTTTTTCTCATTCACTTGGTAACCCATACTTAACTTCGTATCGCCTTTTGCCCTAATTTTAATAATGCCCGTATCCTTGCCTTTGTTTTTAAATTGGATGGTTTTATTTTTGGCTACGGGATATTGCTGCTTATCGCCTTGTTGCAATACGCCAAAAGAAGTAGCCATACCTGCCTTGTTTACTTCTATGACTTCAATTTCGGTATTGCCTGCGTTTTTAACTTTGGCGGTATACCGTCCGTGTTTCCCTTCACCTAGCACAAACGATTTATCGGCATCAATATAAGTCGTAGAACTGAGTGTGCCGCAAGACTGGAATTGCATACTTAAAGCAATGGCGGCTAAAATGATTAATCCTTTTTTCATGGTGAGTTGGTTTTTGATTTGATGTTATAAAAAGCATCTGGCGTATATGTTGCAGATGCTTTTTTAACAATTGCTTTTGGGGGATTGTTTTTGTTGGGGAGGGGGAATAACTTATTTTAACGGTTAATACTAGCGCAGCCCGTCATCATGTTCCCCTTCGCCATAGTAACGAAGAAACTCAATCGTGTTATCATCATTAAGTTTATAATGGATGCGAGTAGAATGAGGACGTTGTGTTACTCTAAACCTGTATTCTTTTTGTTTTGCATCAATACATTCATCTTGCAAAGGATTGCGAGATGCTTCGGCGGCAGTAGCAACTAGTTTTCTCACCATTGCTGTAAAAATTTCCTCTTTAAAAGTTCGTCTATTAACAATGCTTCTTTTAAAGTTATTGGTAAATGTAAAGGAGTATAAATACGGCTTATCTTCAAATGCTCTTTGCTTAATTACCTCCATCCCCTTTGCAAATTTCTCCTCAAAATCAGTTAAACTTGCAGGAAAAAATTGTTCAACTACATCCACATAAGTTAACCATTCCTTTGCATTATTTAGTAAGGTTGGTATTAGTGTATTTGTATGGCAATCGCAACTAAAAGTATATCGCTTTAGTGGTTTAAGTTGATTAGATATGCCTACACAAAAATAACAAGCTACTTCCTGATTAATCAAGGAGTGGACTAATTGCAAAAAATGAGTATGGGTATTTTCGTTAGTGTAGGTAATTGATAAGGGGGGAGTAATTTGACATATGGTATCTAATGCTTCAATAAGTTCTAGACGAGTATAAAATAGTTTGTAAATTGTTGCTACTAGCGGATTACTTAAATCTTTGCCGTACCAGGGATGCATATTAGGATTACTAACTAAGATAGTTTGTAGTTCATCTGTCCACCAAATTTTGCAAATATCATACTCATCAATACATGCTAAATGATTGAGTAAGTGTGCTAAAAAATCATCTTGTTTTTCTTCGTCTAGCCAATCATTATCAGCAATAAAAAGTAGGGAAGGATCAAATAGGGTATTCATTTTTTAGTCGTTAATATTTGCTCTTTGGTTTTTACGTTTCTTTAATCCTGCCTGCATAATACGCATTTGTTCGTTGGCGGTTTGATCGAAAAAGTCGGGCGGCCAGTTGGTAATGCCTCTTGTTTCGTCAATATTTATTTCCTCATAAATAGCTCCATTTTCGGAAGGCTTAATAAAATAAATACCTATTAAATCTTTTAACTTAGAGGTTTCATCTTCTACAATTCTGCGAACAAGTCTATTAGCGACATGGTCGCTATGAGTTTCGGCAATTACATTTTTTCCAGATAAAGCCATTGCTATAAAATAATCGGCCATTTGCATTTGTAAGTTAGGATGTAAATGTATTTCGGGTTGTTCTAGCATTAGTGTGCCGCCTTGTTCCATTCTTAATCCTTCTAGTAAAATAGGGAAAATTTGACTCACCCCAAATCCTACATCTGCAATACCTACTTTAGTTGCATCGTAATTACTAGCATTTTGGCTTAAATAAATAATTCGATTAATAATTTCTGCATCAAAATTATCTATTTTCATTAAGGTCATCCATTTATCTAATGCTGCTTTAATGGATATGTTTTCGGTTTCCTCAAAAGCATCTTTCGCTGAATTATAGAAGGTAAAATCGTTCAGTATTTTATCTTTTTCTGATAAGTATAGATAGGCGGCGTTTTCTCCTTTATTGCCTATTTCTAGTACTTCATCTCTGTAAATATATTCTCTTTCTGGCTCTCCACGTAAGGGACCGATGTAGGAGTGTTTTTTGTAGATGTTATTTAAAACAGCATTTGTCGTAAGAAAGAAATCAAATAGATTGATTAATGAATTAGCTATTTTTTTGTGAGTTTTAATATCTGCATTATCTGGAAAATTGTAGTTTAAATTAAATAGTTTAGCATTACTGATAGGAAGAGTTGTTTCTCCACTGTAAGAATCATTAATGTTAATGTTTTTCCAATTTACTTTATATGAGTTTTCATCTAAATGTTCAATGATAATATCTCCTAGTAATTCTTTAGGTGTTGTTTCCCAATAACTCTCTGCACTTACTTTTATATGGATATAGGATATTTCATGTTTTTTTGTCTTTTCAGAAAGTTTGAACGCAAGTTCTATTTCTGTAAAATAATCATAACTCAATGGATTTTGATAAACAGAATTTTGTTTATAACCAAAATCACTATAACCAAAAATCGAATTTCCTCCATTCTTAAAACTCAACCCCAACTTAACTTCCTTCTCCTCATCCTTCCTAAAAATAATATCTTGAAAATAACCTAATTTCGTATATCGTCCATTCAATAATAAGTTCTGTGAAGAATGATTATTCTCCAAAGTTTGCTTCATCAATAAAATACTCTGTAAAATAGAGCTTTTCCCACAACTATTTGTACCACACAAAATAGTAATGGGTTTTATTTTTAGATTATCTAGCTTTTGAAAAGCTTTAAAATTTTCTAGTGTTATATTGGTCAGCATAAACTTATTTTTTACAAAGATACGCTTTTCTGTTTTTAAAAAAAAGGGGCTATTTCCTATAGCCATTTTGAAATAAACTCCGAGCGTTCAACGGTTACTGAGCGAAGCAGAAGTCCTTATACAGAGTATAGCTGAACGGACTCAAAATGTAGCAAAAAAAGATGTCTTCATTACATCCTTTCGGGCATCTCGACTACGCTCGATGGCCGAAAGGGCGAATTATAAAATCAAAATTTACTGGATAAAGAATAGCATTAAAGCAAATAATGGTCAAAACATGGCACACCTTTAGCTATTAGTTATGGTATAAAACACAAATTTTAATAC
>JAHDBT010000056.1 GCA_020630215.1 Bacteroidota bacterium | reverse complement strand
GATAAGTGCAAAAGATCAAGTAGAAATGACGGATTTATTTTTTATGCGTTACTTGGATGGGTAAAATTAAACAAATCCTAGTTGTAGCCTAGTAATGTAGCGTTATTTTTTTAATTGGCAAACTAATATCCTGTTTAAAGAACACAAAAAAAGGAGATTTCTTACCAAATTACTACTTGCATCATACAAAACGGCCTAGCATTTTCTGTCGCATACTTGTTTCTGACCTACACTAATAACAAAATTGGTATCCTTATTTCTTTCACCATTACAAAACTTGTTTTATCTTTGAAATTATTAATCCATCTGAAAAATTAAAACCATGCCGAAGAAAAAATCGCAAAAAGGAAAACCACAAGTAAATGAAGAGTTAAAAGGCTTCGAAATTCAAATTAATGAATTTGGCGAAATCAAATCGAACTTTGATACTGATAAACTCAATGATTTTTTAAATAAAAATGTAGACGATAAAAAGCTGCGGGAAGAAAAAGACCCTACAGAAGACACTCGTGGAGACAAAGAGCCGGAAGAATAAACACGTCCTAAATATAACAGACCTAAAAATATGGAACAACTTAATAGACCCATACGGGCATTAATTGCGAAGGTTGGCCTTGACGGACACGACCGTGGCGCAAAAATTATTGCTGCTACCTTGCGAGATGCAGGCATGGAGGTGATATACACGGGCTTACGCCAAACACCCGAAATGGTGGTGAATGCAGCACTACAAGAAGATGTAGATGTTATTGGCATCAGCATTTTATCGGGTGCACACAATACTGTTTTCCCTAAAGTGCTTAACATTATGAAAGCCAAAGGATTGGATGATGTACTGCTTACTGGCGGCGGCATTATTCCTGATGAAGACATGGCGCAATTACAAGCACTAGGCGTAGGACAACTGTTTGCACCTGGCACTAAAACACAAACCATTGTAAATTATATTACTCAATGGGTGCTAGAGAATAGAAGTTTCTAGGTTTTCTCTTTTCAAATAAGACGTTTTAACACACATTTAAATACCAACATTAAAAAAACAAATGACCTACCAATATATCCTTACAAAAATAGACGATGATGGCGTACTAATCATTACCATCAACCGGGCCGATAAACTCAACGCCCTTAACTCAACGGTATTAAAAGAAATAGCTGCTGCCTTAAAAGCGCATGTTGATAATGCCGATGTAAACGGGGTGATTATTACGGGCGCAGGTAAAAAAGCATTTGCCGCAGGAGCCGACATTTCGGAGTTTGCTAATTTTGATGCTGCCGAAGGACGAGATTTATCTGTAAGTGGCATTCCTATTTTTAAAGGGGTAGAAACCTATCCTAAACCTGTTATTGCTGCGGTAAATGGTTACGCATTAGGCGGCGGTTGCGAATTAACGATGGCCTGCCATTTAAGAGTCGCTTCCGAGAATGCACGTTTTGGGCAACCCGAAGTGAACCTAGGATTGATACCTGGCTATGGCGGCACACAACGCTTAATACAACTCATTGGTAAAGGCAAAGCCCTAGAGTTACTCATGACCGCCGACTTAATTAAAGCCCCCGAAGCTTTGCAACTTGGCTTGGTAAATTATGTAGTCCCTTTTGAGGAATTAATGCCTAAATGTAAAGCCATATTAGCTAAAATTGCTACGAAGTCTCCTGTAGCAATTGACAAGGTAATACAAGCAGTTGACGGTTATTATACCGATGGCGTAGATGGCTTGGCCAACGAAGCCAAATTGTTTGGGGAATGTTTTGGTACTGATGATTTTAAAGAAGGAACAACCGCCTTTTTAAATAAAAGAAAAGCGGAGTTTAAAAGGGGGTAAATAATGAGTGATAACGCTGCTGATAATAAAACATCTGAAAATCCATTTCAACTATTTTTTAAAGAACCTCAACGTTTTTTAGGAATTGCCTACCTCCTATTAATTCTTTTGGGGATGCTGCAGGAAGGGGTTTATTATAGCACATTTAAAATTAATATTTTTGAATACTCTGAGGTGTTCGATTTTTTAATGGCTCCCTTTAGACATTCTATTTCTATCGTTATTTTATGCTTCTTATTTTTTGTGAGTTATGCTTTGTATTTGTTCGATCTTTTTTTGCAAAAAAATCATCCTCGAATACACGACATTTTGAATTGGAGGGTTAATAAAAAGGAATGGTTTCAAGCTTACCGCATTGCTGCATTTTCGTTTTTCTTTTTAAGTTTCCTTTTTTATTATTTTATGTACAATAGCAACAAGCAAAAAAACAACCTCTTAGCCAAAGAAACAACCAATGTAAAAATTGTTTTTGATAGCCAACAAAACAATTATTTAGTCGCTAATAAAATAGGTGCTACAACTAATTATATTTTTATACTCGATAAAGAAAAGCAAGTTCAGGTAGTACCTTTTGCTAAAATAGAGCGCATTTATTTAAATAATAATAAGCAAAAAGGAATAAAATAAACTGCTGAAGCTTTGTATTTTTTGGCTTGTTGTAATGCGATTTGTTCGTAGTTATTGGTAGCGTTTTTAAAATCCTTGGTCAAAAGTATTTTGCCATCTAAACTAAGTGGTCTGTCAAGTCAATTATGTTAGTTGTTTTGGCGATTTTTGCTCCCTAGCGGCGTTGCAAATACTCGCCGTAGCTTAGGCTAGGCCTGCGTTTTGCGCCTTGCTAAGAAACAAAACTCACTCAAAAGCAACTTAACACTATTAACTTGACAAACCACTAAGGTGTGGTAGCTTTATTTTAGATGTTGTTACTAATTTTAATTTATACCAAAGAGAGCTTCCCCTACCCAAACTTCCCCTTCATCAAATCCTGCAACCCAAACATCTCATCCCGCAACCTAGCAGCTTCCAAAAAGTCCTCATCCTTTGCTGCCTGTTGCATTTTTTTACGAGTATTAGCAATCATCTTTTCCAATTGCGGTTTGTTCATGTATTGCACAACAGGGTCGGCGGCAATATCTACGTTTACATCTGGGCCGGTGTATACTTCTTCTTCGCCTTTTATGCTTAGGATTGCCGATTGCTCCATGATTTGTTCTTTGGTTTTAAATACGGTGGTTGGGGTAATGTTGTGTTCCTCGTTGTAGGCAATTTGTTTGAGGCGTTTGCGTTCGGTTTCGTCGATGGTGCGTTGCATGGATTTGGTGACTTTATCGGCATACATAATTACCAAACCGTTGGAGTTACGAGCGGCCCGCCCTGCTGTTTGGGTGAGGGAGCGTTCGTTTCTTAAAAAACCTTCCTTGTCGGCATCGAGGATGGCTACTAGGGATACTTCGGGTAAATCTAATCCTTCCCGTAGAAGGTTTACACCTATTAGCACATCGAATTCTCCTAGGCGCAAATCTCTAATAATTTCTACTCGGTCTAGGGTGTCTACTTCGGAGTGTATGTAGCGGCATTTAATGTTTAGGCGGGCTAGATATTTGGTTAACTCTTCCGACATGCGCTTGGTGAGGGTCGTTACCAAACAGCGTTCTTTGGCTTCTATACGTCGATTTATTTCGCCTATTAAATCGTCTATTTGGTTAATGCTTGGGCGTACTTGTATTGGAGGGTCGAGTAGACCCGTTGGTCGTACAATTTGTTCTACTACTACGCCTTCTGCTTGTTCTAGTTCGTAATCGGCAGGGGTGGCAGAAACGAATACGACTTGGTTGATGATGCTGCTAAATTCGTTGAAATTTAGGGGGCGGTTGTCTATGGCAGAGGGTAATCGGAAACCAAATTCTACTAGGTTGGTTTTACGGGAACGGTCGCCGCCGTGCATACCCGATACTTGGGGCATGGTTACGTGGCTTTCGTCTACAATCAATAAAAAATCGTCGGGGAAATAATCTAGTAGGCAGAAGGGGCGCGTGCCTTTTTCTCTAAAGTCGAAAAAGCGGGAGTAGTTTTCTATGCCAGAACAATAACCCAATTCCCGAATCATTTCTAAATCAAAATTTACCCGTTCTTCTATCCGTTTGGCTTCTTCTAATTTTCCTTGGGCATTAAAATATTTTATCTGCGCCTGCAATTCGTCCTGAATCGCAAACAGCACCTCCTTCATTTTGTCTTTGGGCATGAGGTAGAGGTTAGCAGGATAAATAGAAATTTGTGCTACCGTTTCCTGCGATTTTCCACTTATGGGATCTATCATTTCTAGCTCCTCAATATCATCGCCAAAAAAGGTAACCCTAAAACCATACTCCGCATAAGGAGGGTAAATATCTACGGTATCGCCTCGCACTCTAAAAGTACCTCTATCAAAATCGGTTTCGGTACGGGCGTAGAGGTTGTCTACTAGGCGGCGTAAAAAATCGTGTAGCGAAATGGCATCGCCTTGCTTTAACCAAATAATGCGCTTTTTATACTCCAACGGATTGCCCATACCATAAATGCACGATACGGAAGCAACCACAATTATATCTCTACGGCCCGACATTAAGGAAGACGTAGTACGCAAACGCAATTTTTCTACTTCGTCGTTAATGGCTAAATCTTTTTCTATGTAGGTATTGGTTACGGGGATGTAGGCTTCGGGCTGGTAATAATCGTAGTAGGATACAAAATACTCTACGGCATTGTCTGGAAAAAACTGTTTGAACTCGCCGTATAGTTGTGCTACTAGGGTTTTGTTGTGGCTTAAAATGAGGGTGGGTTTTTGTACTTGTTGTATAACGTTGGCCATAGTAAAGGTTTTTCCCGAACCTGTTACGCCTAGTAATACTTGCGATTTATCGCCTCTTTGTACGCCTTCTACTAGTTGTTGAATGGCGGCGGGTTGATCGCCTGTTGGTTTAAAATTGGATACTATTTCGAATTTCATTTTTGGATTTTTTTAGTTGGGAATGTTTTGGTTGTCCCACTGAGTTGCACGGGGTTTTTCACGGAGTCGCACGAAGTTTTTTTGGGCTTCGCTGGCTTCTCTTTTTAGTAACGTTTAAAAAATAAATCCGACAATTTGTACGTAGAGGTTTTGTGCTTAGACAAGGCGCAAAACGCAGCCATAGCCTAAGCTACGGCGAGTATTTGCAACGCAGGATAAGTGCAAAAGATCAAGTAGAAATGACGGATTTATTTTTTATGCGTTACTTAGTAGTGTTAGCGGTTTTAAATTTGTGGGTAGCTAATTTATTTTAGGTACACGAAGTTTTCCTACTAAGTGAAAGTGTGTTTTAATTAGCAGGAATCCGTTCCTTTTTTCTTAGAAAATTGGAAGGCTTAAAATAGGGATTTTTTAATGGCTTTACAAGTATTTTATTCGGTGCTGTTACTATTCAGCAACGAGGCGAAAGTACTTTGGTATAATTTATAAGGACTACTCGCTACGTTCATTTTGCAAACAATGGATTAAAAAACTACCGAGCAAATAGCGAAATCGAAACCGTCTTTCTACTAAAAGCGACGCATACGCTCTACCACCTTCTACTATTATTTAGCGAATGCTAAATAGTAACTCTGTGCTTGTATTTTACATTCCATCTCGTTTATCTAGTCCCCACATTAATTTATTACGAATGGTGGAAAAGAAATTGGAGGCTTGTAAGCGAACGAGTTGCAAACCAAAACTTTCTTTTTTTACAGAAATACTGTACGTTTTATCAATGGTTTCGTAGCGAGAGTCGAGGGTGCATAAAAAGCTTTCGCCTCTGCCAGCTATTTCAAAGGAAATGACTTTATCGTTGGGAATTACAATGGGGCGTACATTAAGGTTGTGCGGGGCAACGGGGGTAATAACAAAGGTTTGTGACGAGGGGTGCATAATAGGTCCGCCGCAACTTAGCGAGTAGGCGGTAGAACCCGTAGGGGTTGCTACAATAATACCGTCGGCCCAATAGGTATTTAAAAAGATGCCATTCACATACGCATGTACGGTTATCATCGAGGAGGTGTCGCTTTTGTGAATGGTAAACTCGTTGAGGGCGTACGGATGATTGTTGAATAAGGGTTTATTGCAGTCTAAATGAATGAGGCTTCTATTGTCTACTAAAAAGGAATTGTTTAGGAGTTCATCAATGGCGGCTACAATTTCGTTTCGGTTTACGCCAGTTAAAAATCCTAGGCGGCCCGTGTTAATGCCCATTACAGGAATATTGGCTTCCTTAATAATGGTAATGGTATTTAGCAAAGTGCCATCGCCTCCAATGCTTAGTAAAAAATCAATCCGTCCATTAAGGTTGTCATGATCGTTAAAAATAATGGGTTCTTGTTTAAAATGCACCCGTTCTACAATTTGCTGATAATAGGGTTCGTAAATATGGACGGCTACTTTTTTTTCTAGCAACACGTCTACTAATTGCTGAATTAAAGTAGTATCTTTTTCTTTGAACACCCTACAATATAGCCCTATTTTCATGGCATATGGTTTTTACATTTTTTGGTAGTAGGTAGAAAGTATTGAGTCGTAGGTATTGGGACCGTTCCGCTTCGCTTCACCGTTTTTTGGGTGGAGAAAACTCCTAAATTTTCTCTACGAACAAGCAGGAAGAAGATGGCTAATTTTTGCTATCACTAATTTTAAATAGACATAAGTGAATGAGAAAAAATAACCTCAAAGCTTGCTTGATGCTTATTGTTGGATAAAATAAGGACAAACAAACTTTGAGGTTAGAATTGATATTTTAGTTTTTCAATGATTAGGAAGCCCTAGTAAGCACTGTTATAACTAGTGGCTCAAGTGCAGCTTTGCTTATTAAATAGATAGCACTTCCTTTTCTTTGGCGGCAATAAGGGCATCTACTTTTTTACCAAATCCTTGGGTAATTTCTTGTACACTTCCTTCTGCATCTTTGCCAAGGTCTTCTGATAAGCCATCTTTTACCAGTTGTTTAACACTCTGCAAAGCATCCCTACGGCTGTTACGCATACTTACTTTTGCATGTTCGCCATATTCTTTAATTTGTTTTACCAAATCTTTACGTCTTTCTTGCGTCATTGGCGGAATAGAAATGCGAATAACTTCGCCATCATTTTGTGGGGTAACACCTAGGTTAGCTGCAAAAATAGCTTTTTCTATAGCTTGCAACATGGGTTTTTCCCAAGGTTTAATACTTAAGGTACGGCCATCTAAATTACTAACACTTGCTACTTGGCTAATGGGGGTGTTAGTGCCATAGTAATCAACCTTTACATTGTTAAGCATGGAGGGGTTGGCCTTACCTGCTCTTACGGTTGTTAATTCCTTTTCTAGGTGTTGCAGTGCTGCGCCCATCGCTTCTTTTGCACTGTCTAATTCAAAGTTAACTTCTTCAGTCATATTAAAAAATTTTGATTTCAGAGTGCTAATATAAAAAGTTTTAATCAAATTATACTAGCTTAGGGGTTTAATTTTTTTAAAGGCCGCTATTTACCGCCTTATTGAGCAAATACAAACTAGGGCAATTCCTTCAAAGCTCCTTACATGTAACTACAAGCATAGTTAATGGTTTAAAAAGTATGAAGGTGCATTTACAAATTAGCTGTTTTTTTAGCTACTTTGTTAAAAATAACTCGTCATAATGACCAGTTTGCTAATTTAATCTACTTTTTTTAAGTTTAACCTACTTTTTTAATACTTTTAGCCTCAATTAATTGGCAAATGCCAAACAATACATTATATTTATATGACAGTATAAAGGTGTACCGATGGGTAAGCTTTGTTCTGTATAGAAGAAACCACATTTTTTAAATTAGGTAATGACGCAAAATCCATTAATTTTAGGATTTATTACCAGCAAATTTTTTTTTAACATGAGAGATTTAAATAAAGTGATGATCATTGGTCGTTTAGGTCAGGATCCAGAAGTACAACACTTTGAAAGCGGTGCCATGAAAGCTTCTTTTTCGGTAGCAACCTCTGAAAGTTATACCAACAGAGAAGGAAATAAAGTAGAAACAACAGAGTGGCACAAGGTAGTAACATGGCGTAAGTTAGCCGAAATTGTTGACAAGTATTTACGCAAAGGGCAGCAGGTATATATAGAAGGTAAAATAAAAACTCGTTCTTGGGACGATCAGCAAACAGGACAAAAGCGGTACATTACCGAAATAGAAGCTTTTGATATGAAAATGCTAGGAGGCAAATCTGATAATCCACAAGCGCAAGGAGGTAATTACCAAGCTACACCTGCTACTACTAACACCAATAGTAATGCTGCCAGTAATACGAACAACAATGCGCCTGCTACTCCACCACCACCCGCAGTAGTTGAAAAAGCAACAGAAGAAACGGTACAAGAAACCGACGACTTACCGTTTTAGGGACGCAAACTAAATAAGGGTCCGTTTTGACTTTATCTTTTTGCACTATCCTGCGTTGACAAAACCCTTATTACGCTTAGGCGTAACGCGGATTTTGCCGCCTTGTCTAGCACAAAAATATTTCCTCAAAAACGGACACTTATTTATTCTCCATCCCTTAAAAACAAATAACGAACTCAACTCCTAAACCTAACAGTTTGATAGTTCCAATTTAACGATTTAAGTAATTATATCGGATTTTATCAAACTGTTGGGTTTTTATACTTTTGTTATTAATGTGGCACTATGATTGTGTCTATGTTGTACATTAAAATTTTAACCACAACTAAACATCTACACTTAAATAAGCCATATACATGTTAACCAAATTCATAAACCTTGGACAGTAGCAGCCTAGAAGGAGAACCCCTAGTAAGTTTATACCAATTATCCCTCGATTTTTTTAATACCATATCTACCCTCCCTATTTTTCTCTTTGTTAATCCACATATTGATTGGCTGGGAATAAGCTATGCTATGTGTATTATTTTAATACTCATCAGTGCTTCTGCTGTGGTGTCGGGTTCGGAAGTAGCTTATTTTTCTTTGTCTCCTCAACAACTTAAAAACCTCGAACAAAACACTTCTCGTTCGAACGGGCGCATTTTAAAACTGCTACAAAAACCGCAGCAGTTATTAGCAACTATTTTAATTGCCAATAATTTATTTAACATTGGCATGGTAGTTAGCTTTTACTACCTTTTTAACAACCTGTTTAATTTTACCGATGAACAATGGCTGTTGGCAGGCATTTTAAATGTAGGCATTGTTACTTTTATTTTAGTACTGCTAGGAGAAGTAATGCCCAAGGTTTATGCAACCAATAATAATTTGCGTTTAGCCAAATTTACCAGCATTCCCTTAAGCTTTATGCATAAGATTTTTTATCCTTTTAGCACCATTCTTACCTATACAACTACCGCCCTAGAAAAACGCATTGACGCACGCACACAAGTAGCTATTAATACCAAGGAAATTGACCAAGCCATTGATATGGTAGTGGCCAATAGTTCCGACGAATCTTCTAGCAGAGATATTGATATTTTAAAAGGGATTGTTTCTTTTAACAATATTACCGTTAAACAAATTATGCATAATCGGCTCGATATATTTGCGGTAGATAAAGAAACTTCTTTTAAAGAACTCTTATCACAAATTGTTAACAACAATTTTTCGAGGGTGCCTGTTTACCAAGAAGATTTAGACCATATTGTAGGATTGCTGTATGCCAAAGATTTACTGGTACATTTAAATGCTCCTGCCGATTTTAAATGGAATGATTTAATAAGGGAAGCCTTCTTTGTACCAGAAACAAAAAAAATTAACGACCTCCTAAAAGAAATACAAAACAAACATCCGCATTTGGCTATTGTTGTAGATGAATATGGCGGCACGGCAGGTTTAGTAACCCTAGAAGATATTTTAGAGGAAATAGTGGGCGATATTAAGGATGAGTTTGATGATGATGAAGGCGATATTGACTACAAAAAAATAGGAAAAAATAGGTATTCGTTTAATGGCAAAACAAATTTACACGATGTATGTAAAGCCTTACAAATTGAATCGAATACTTTTGCAGATGTACAAGGAGATGCCGAATCGCTGGCAGGATTGCTACTAGAACTTCATGGCGAATTTTTAGAAAAAAATGAGAGCGTTCAATACAATCAATTTAAATTTACCGTTCAAAAGAAGATTGACAATCGGATTGACCGAATTAAAATTGATATTTCGCCAGATACCATTATTGTAAAAAAGTAATGCGGAAGTTTGGTTAACCCGTTTAGGGTTAAAAGTTTAGGATTAAAGGATTCTTGCAGACGATTATGTTTTATAAAACGTTACTAAGTAATCCAAAAACCGCAACCCAAAACCTATAACCCACAATCCAAAATCAAAATATATGTTACAACAAACCTACCGTCAACTTTGGCTACTAAGTGTAGCAATGCTGTTTTTGATGATATATGCTTGTGGCACTGATTATACGCCAAAGCCAAGAGCCTATCCTCGCATCAACTTTCCAGAACACGCTTATAAAAAATTTACGGCTCCTGCTTGCCCTTTTACCTTTGAACAACCAACTTATTCTAAGGTAGCTGCACCAAAACAATTAATTGGCAAACCTACCCATGCCTGTTGGACCAATGTAGCCTTCGATTATTTTGATGCCAATTTACACTTATCTTATAGCCCCATTGATGAAAAGGAAAATACCTTGAGCAATTTAATAAACGACTCCTACAAACTTAGTTTTAAGCATGTGGTAAAAGCCGATTATATTGAAGATAGCCTTTTTACAACTCCTAAAGGTATTACCGGGATTATGTATGCCGTAGGTGGTGATGCCGCCTCCTCTACTCAGTTTTTTATAACAGATAGTACCCAACATTTTTTATGGGCTTCTCTTTACTTAGAATCTGCCCCTAATGCCGATTCTATTGCTCCAATTATTCAATTTATTCGTACAGATATTGACCAACTATTGGAAACATTTGAGTGGGAAAAGTAATGGCAAATTTAAATACTATTAAATTTTGATTTTGTAAGAAAGTCCAAATTTAATATGGCAATTAAACAAAATTAGCTTTAATTTGAGTCATGTTAACTTTCCCTTAACAAACAGCCCAATTAAAGCAATGATTAGCTATAATGTTTTATATAAACTCATAAAAAGCCTTAAAAAAAGAGAGAAAATATATTTTAAACGGTATGTTGGATTGTATAGCGTAAAAAAAGAACAAGACTATTTAGTGCTTTTTGATATTATTGAAAAGTTAAAAACTTTTGATGACGGAAAAATAAAACAACTAATTAAAAAAAGAAATATAAATAATGTTTCTGCAAAAAAAGCCTACCTCTACGAATCCTTGTTAAATAGTTTAGCAGCTTATCAGGCAAGTAATAATATACCACAAGAAATTCAGCGAAAAATTAACCACGCTAAAATACTAAGTGAAAGAAGTATGATAGCGGAAGCATTAGCAATTATTTATAAAGCCAAAAAAATAGCTTATCAGTATGAAGAATTTAGTGCTTTAATGGAATTAATAGAATTAGAAAATGGGCTTTTGTTATTTAAACATGCTTATCAAAATACGCCCGAAATAGATGCGCTTAGACTAGAACAGCAGGAAGTACTTACTTTGCTAGAGAATAAACTCGCCTATCGTTTTCTTAATTTACAATTATTTGATTTTGAAAAAGATAAAAATACTTTTAAGCAAAATGTAGAAACTAAAATTTTATCGCATCCATTACTAAAATCGGTTAATAAAGCACTTTCTAATAAAGCAAAAATTGGTTACTACCACATTTTAACTTATGCCCTACATCGCACTCAACATACAGGAGAACGCCTAAACAATGCTTACAATGAATACATTCAATTAATGGAACAACAGTACCATTTTTCGGGTGATCTTAGAGGCTTACATATTGTAATAAACAATTATCTTATATATGCTATTAATCAAAAAAACAATGCTCTTTTTTTAGAAAATTATAATAAACTTTTAAAGCTAAAACCCAATAGCGGCAATAGCAGTAACATACACTATTATTATTATTCTAAATATCAAAACATTGTTCAATACTATTCTTGCCTCTCCAAACATGAAAACATTCATCTTTTCATTCAAAACATAGAGGAAGAATTTGTAGATACATTTTCCTCTGCGCCATTATACAATCAAAAAGTATTGTGTTTTAAATTAACTCGTTTATATATATATTATCAAAATTATGAAGAGGCACAAAAATGGGTTCATTTGTTTTTGAGCAAAAAAAAGCTACACAACGATTTAAATGAAATGTACATAATGAAGTTAATGAATATTATTATTCATATCGCACTAAACAATCGTTATTTAGTAAATAGTGAAGTACGTTCGACACACAGGCTGCTGAAAAAAAATGCTAGGGATACAAAATTTGAAGAAAGCACCTTAAAGTATTTAAATAAATTAGCCAATGACAAAGAAAAAAATCGAGCATTTTATAAAACAGTAAAAACAGCCTTAATTCCGCTATTAAATCCAACGAGTAAATCTTTTCTAAAAAAGGGGTTTAATATTCTAAATTGGCTAGAAAGTGAGCATAAAAGTGTCTCAATGATTGATTTATGCTTGCAATCTGTTGAAAAGTAATTAATAATTTGGGCTTTACCTCGCTTCTTTTTATTATTGCACCCCAATACAAAGTTTGATTAGTAACCAAACCCAAAAGGGCTGTACAAAATTAATGTACAGCCCTTTGCTTTTTTATTATCGCCAACCGTTAATTTAATTGGTTTTAGTAATCGTCATTGGTATACAATGTGGTGCAGGACAGTCTGGCGCACAAACACCTTGCTGTACTACAACAGGGCAACATAAACTTGCTGGACAACCATCTGTTGCTGCGGTATCTGCCGTAAAAGTATAAGACCCTGGGGCAGCATAATCAACGGTATAGTTTTCGGTAGTAGCACCGTCTATAGCCGTACCATCTAAATACCATTGGTAATTAGCCAAACCAGTAGGTGCTTGTAAATCTAAGGTTTGTCCTTCGCACAACTCTACAGGCGTACTTGTACAAGCATTGCCCATATCATCTTCTAGGATATTACCGTTACCAGGTGTCGAGTCATCATCTGTACCATCCATTGCGGTAATTTCTGCTTGGTTGTAATGTACGCCTTCTGCATTTACCGTACCACTAATTGTTAAAGTAAGTGGGCTATCAGCAGCTAAAAATCCACCAACAGTCCATACTACTGTATGCGAACCCGAATCGTACACCGCATTTACAGCATCTGATGTGCTATCAAAATCAACACCTGCTGGCAACATATCAGTAACAACAACACCCGTTGCATCTGTACCGCCTTCGTTGGTTAAAGTAAGAGTGTATACTAGCGGGTCGCCAATTGCTGCCGCAGCTACATCAACGGTTTTAGCTAGTGCTAAATCAATACTTGGTGCAGCACAAGCAGCAGGCGCATCATATACATCCTGCGCCCAACAATCTACATCATCTACCGAAGTAACTAAGACGGTATTACCAGTACTGCCATCAGCTATTAAGCCTGTTAAAGTAAAAATTTCGTTGTTCGCTCCACTTGGTGTAAAAATTGTTCCGTTAATATCTAAATTACCCGAAACTGTTAAGTAAGTAACACTAACATCAATACTATAAGTATTGGTAGCAGCATCGCAGGCACTTACAGTAATCGATTCAATTTGTACTACACAGGCGGGTGCAGTTATTGCTGATGCAATAGGTTTATTTAAAGAAATGCTATTGTTACTGGCTTGTAGTTGTAGCCCTACACTAACTATTAAAGCACAGCATAACAATGCTAGTTTTTTTTTAAACATAATTTAATATTTTGCTCATATAATAAAATAGTTCCGTTATTGTACTATTGTAATAAGTGGATAATGTTGACCTGTTTATCTAAGCACATGTCATAATGTTGGAAAATGGAATGACGTTAAAGGGTAGTAAAAGCACTTAAAATATCCAAATACAATGCCACACTTATCCAACAAAAGGCTAATGTATTTACTTGACTATTTTGTGAAGGGATGTTTATAACTTATGATCACTACCAATAAAAATGGCTTGCACTATCAGATAAAAATCTAAATAGTACAAGCCATTTTAATGTTTAATTTTTTTTGCTTTGATAAACAAAAAACAATGTGTTAATTACTTATTATCGAACACCGCATTTAAATCTTGTTTAAGTTCTTCTACTTTTCCAATTTGCTCTTTAGTTGTTCGGTTTTTAAGCAGCAGTAATTCTTTATTCTTTTTCAGCATGTCTTCCTTTTGGTTAATCAAATTTTTATAGCTTGCAATTTCCTTATTTAACTCTATTGCACTTTGTTTTAAAACCTGACGTTCCTCATCCATTTGTAATAGTTTTGTTTCTTCTCTTTTTAGTGCTGTTTGCAAGCTTATAGCAGCTTCCCCATTTGCAAAATCGCGCATAATACTAGCAATGGTATTGTATTTAGCTTGGTCTATTTTTGCCGATACGTAGCCGTTTCCTAAGTCGGTAAACGTTTTTAGGAACACGCCACCAGGATAGGCTTCTATCTTAGAGTAGATGTCAACGGTATTGTCGCTTAGTTCTGGAATTACGGCATTATCAGACAAAAACTCGCCTTTAACTGCCTTAATTTTGCCGCCAAAATTTTTGAGGTATTCTTTCCATTTTTTGCCTATCGCTAAAGGATCGCCATTAGGAATATTTACTCTAAGTCCAGGCTTTTGGCCTTTACTCATGTACTCAAACACTTCGTTTACTTCTACTTTTTTAGAAGCTTTAGGCAAGGGGCTTTGTTTAGGCGGCACCTTCGTTCCTTTCATATTGCGCCTAGCATCCTTTGCTGCATTTTTTAAGCTTTTTCTCTTTTTATTTTTTTTATCGTCAACTTGGCGCACTTTAGTATTGCCTTTCTTTGAATTTTGGCTATAGCCATCGGTACTGTAGGTAAAAGCTAGTAGCAGTACCGCAGTAATAGTTAGTATTTTTAATTTCATACTCTGTAATGCTTTTATTTAATGGTAATATTATTAAAAAAATCAATAGTTCTATGAGTCCACTAAAAAAGGTACTTTATAAAAAAATAGTATTTCTGTTTAAGGAAAAGCACTTGTAATAAGCATTTAACGCATTACTATATAAAGCCAGATATGCTATTTTAAGCTTTTTTTAGTGGATTTGCCTATATTAAACGCAATAAAGCTAAAATTTAATACATAAAAAAATAAAAAACAAAAAGGTTGTACCTTGTTAATGTATTTAAACATAATTAGGTACAACCTTTCTGCCTTTTATAGGCCAATAATGAGCAGTAGAAAAAGTACGATTAGATGAAAAAAAGCTCCCGTAATTTATTCAATACACTGAGTACTTTTTCTAGGCTATTTTGTTTATTTTATTTAGCGTCCTACACGCAATCCATCTTGGTATTTTACCACAAAAGCATCTCCAAAACCTCGTTGCTTTGCTAACAGTAAAGCATTTGCGGCAGTAGACTCATCGTAAAAAGTACCTAGTATTACTCGCTTTACTCCTTGTACTGTACTTTCGGCATTTAATAAACCTAAATCAACTAAAGGTTCAAACTCCGTCATGTCAGGTTCTCTAAATGCGCCTAACTGAATTTTGTATTCAATACCCACCCCTTTACTAGGGCCAAAAGTACCACTAGTAATGGTGCCTGTTGCAAAATTAGGATCTGATGCAGGGCTTGCAATAGTAGACGTTACCGTTGTTTCGTTGCCCGATTTACTAATTGTATCGTAGTAAGTTGGGGTATTGGTAGTAGGTGTATCGTCGTAACTAATGGTTCCTGTATTAATGCCGCCGCTTGGCGTGCTAGAACTAGAAGTGTAAGTAGAAGTAGTACCAGAGTAGCTGCTACCGCTTGTGCTACTAGGCGGACTTAATGTACCTAAACTAGGACTGTTATTAATACCTGGTGCATACGAACGCACTCCACTATCAAAGCTGCCTGTTGGCGCATTGGTTTTGTAGTAGTTTTTACCTCTATGCGGATCGTCCATATAGTAGTAACGTCCTAAACTACGACGGGACTGCCCACCTTGATAACCTGTTAACCAGAACTCGGTACGACGATTTTCCTGGTGTTTAGCATCGTTACAATGTGTGCCATCCACACATTCGTTTACAGGGTCTGATTCGCCATATCCTTTTGCCGAAATACGGCTGTTAGAAATACCACGACTTACAATATAGTTTAAAGCTGAGGTAGCTCTTTTTTCTGATAATCCTTGGTTGTATTCTGAAGTACCTCTTGCATCGGTATGCGAGTGCAGTTCTACAATTAAACCTGGGTTATCGTTCATAAAAGTTACTACTTTATTCAACTCTATTTTTGCATCATCTCTAATAAACCATTTATCAAAATCGTAGTAAATATGCTCTAGGTCTAGGATGTGCGAGTTATCAACACCTCCGCTATTTAGGTGACCGTCCGAAATAATAATCGGGTTGGTAAATGTAACATCTTTACCTGTATTAATATTGTTTTTATCCTCATCCGATAATTGGTCGCCGCCCACTTTGGTCATTGGAATATCCATGGCCATATCTCTGGTTAAGGTATCGGCACAATCTCGTCCTACGGTAGAGATAGTAATATTTTTGGCGATGAAAAACTCTTTCGTAGCCATTAACACAAAATCAGACTCTGATTCTAGCTCGAAGGAGAACATGCCATCTTCGCCAGTTACATCGGTTTTTTCGTCGCGGGTTTCGGTATTGGTTAAAGATACAATGGCTCCCGAAACAGGTTCGTTGGTAGTGCCATCAAAAACACGTCCTTCTACAATACACATGGTTTCTTCTACATCTGGGCAAAGCGGAATTTTTACTTCTACTTCACTGCCTTCTAAACCAATGGTACTTACCTCTTGGAAATCGTCGATGTAACCCGTTTTACTAGCTACTACTTTGTACTCTTTACCAGGAGAAATAGGAAAGGTAAAACCGCCATTTGCGTTGCTATTACGCTTTTGCATCACCATTCCACTTTCCATTAACTCAATAAAAGCATCTTCTATAGGCTCTTGCGTATCGCAATCAACCACAATACCCGTCATGATGTTTTTAAGTTTGGTAAAGCTATAAATATCGTCGTTTCCTTTACCACCAGGGCGGTTAGAGGAGAAATATCCTTTTTCGTTTTCCTCATCAATAATATAGGCAAAATCATCGCCATTGGTATTAATAGGGTAACGCAAATTTTCTGGTTCCGACCAAATACCATCTTCTAACTTAGTAGAAAAAATATCTAATCCTCCTAAGCCAGGCAATGCATCTGAAGCAAAATATAAGGTTTCGTCTTTACTAATAAACGGAAACATTTCTTCCCCTTCGGTATTAATTTCTGGTCCTAGGTTTTCTGGTTGCCCCCAGTTATCCCCACTTTTATAACTTACGTAAATATCGGTACCACCATACCCCCCTGGCATGTCTGATACAAAATACAAAGCCTGTCCATCGTAACTTAATGCAGGGTGTCCGCACGAAAAGTCGTCGCTATTAAAAGATAGCGGTTTGCCATCGCCCCATTTTTCGCCAGATGCTTTTGACTCGTAGATTTGTAGGTTTACGGTTTTAATTTTTTCTTCGGTATCGTATCCAACTTTACCTTTGTGGTAGTTATTACGAGTAAAGTACATGGTTTCAAACTCTTGGGTAAAAGTTACCGTACCCTCGTGTAACCACGTATTTACTTTTCCTTTAAAATTTTCTGGTTTACTCATTGCCGAAGGGCTATCGCCTTCTTGTGTAGAATAAAATAAATCTAGGAAAGGAGCTTCTGTCCAATTGTATTGTTCTTCGCTGTACTTCACATTCGATTCGGAAGCGTAAACAATACCTTCCTTAAAAAAGGCGGGTCCAAAATCGGCTCTTTCGGTATTAATATTGGTTACCAACGAAGCTTCGTAAATGCCTGGGTCTGTTAAAAAGTAAGTCGATTGCTCACAAGCTTCTACTTGTCGCAATCCCCTTGTATCGGCAGGTACAACTTGAGCATATTCTAAAAACTCGTTTTTTGCACGTTCAAATTTGCCATTCGCTTTTAAAGCCATTGCGTAATAGTACTTGTGAATTGGTTCACTTTCGGCAAGCTCTACCACTTGTTCGTACCAATACTCGCTTTCTACTGGCATATTCATCAATCGGTAACATTCTGCTAGTTTAATTTTAGCTTCTGGAATGCCATCGTCGTGCTTAGAAAGTATTTTTTTATACTGTTCTGCTGCTTCTGGGAAAGCGAATTCGTCAAAGGTTTGATTCGCTTTTTTTAGCCTCGGATCCTGTGCTTGAAGTGAAATTACCACACACATCAGCACCAGTATCAGGGCAGAGCATTTTATATTTTTCATCTAATTACGGGTTTTAAATGTTTGGAATACATTATTAACTTCTGTAGCACAACTAATGTCAAAAACAGTACCAATTGCCTAACAATATAAATATTTAGATATAACACTTAACAAAAAGATTTCCAAAAATTCTAATGTGTATTAAAAATTAGAAAAAACTGAAAGTCAGCATCCAATAAATATTATTTTATTCATATAAAAAGGAAAAACCATGCACAAATTTAATGACAAATTGGTGAAAAAAAACATCAAATATTACAGTTTCATTACAAATAAACTAAAAGAAATTAACAATTCCAAACTTATAATCATTCATTGTTCTTCGCTGAACAAATTTCTATCTAACTATTAATTAAAGCACTTTTTTTTAGTAACTTACTAGTAAAAGCAACTAATGTTAACATGCCAAGTACCATAACAAACTGCCCCATACCTATTAGTGGATAGCTTAGGAGACTATGTTGTGTTATATAATGCCCTGCCAAGCAAATAATGAAAATGCCTAGCATTGGCAACAGGCAATAAATAGTATAAAAAGGCTTAAATAAGGTTCGATGATTGACCATTAAAAGCAATAACACGACTAGTTTTGATAAAAACGATGCGCTTACTGCTCCCCATAGTTTGTATATTGGAATTAATAGAAAATTTAATGCCAACATAATTGCTAGCAATAAAATGGAATAAAGAAATGCGGTTTTTGAATCTTTTATGTAATAAAAACGAAGGAAGGTGAGCATGTTAATGCCCGAAAAGAGGTAACCCAAAGCGTAAATAAAAACATAGGTTCTAATGGCTAAATAACTGGGTTTGGTAATAATAAAATGCAAATTACAAACAATCAATATAATGCCAGAAATGGCTAAAACAAGGAGCCATATGTAGTAGGTATAGAGTTGTTGCACTTCTTGTTCTTGTACGGCTTTGTCTTTTTCGAAGGCTTCGTACAAAAAGGGTAAAATGGCCGACCGTACTGCAAAATAAGCCATTTCGATAGCTCCTGTTAGTATATTGAGCAAGCTAAAAACGCCTACAAAACTTAAACTCATGAGGCGTTCAATAATCAGTCGGTCGGTAGAGGCGTAGGCCCAATTTAGGAGCAAATCGGGGAAAGAATATTTGAGGTACTGGAAAGGTTTGGTAAAAAACGACCAGTCAATTCGATAGCTAATATATGCCTTATTGTACCACAGCACTACTACCACACCAATTAATACTCCTAGGAGTTTTCCTATTAGTGCGCCTTCTAGTCCCCAATTAAATACACTTACCAACACTACCTGTCCTGCAATAGATACAATAACGGTTGCCAATACCAATAGGGCGTAAAATACGAGCATCTTTTTATTCCGCAGAAAAATAATAAATGGGGTAAAAAAAGTGTAGGCAATGCCCGTCATCGTAGCAACAAATCCGTAGGGATAAAATTTCACCTGATCATCCTTGTACACCCAATCAAAAATCCACTCGCCTGCAAAACACATTAGCAGCATAAAGGCACAGGTTGAATAGAGGGTAAAACTTAATAATTGCCCAAAAAAATAACGGAGGTCTTTTTCGTTTTGGTGATAATCGTAGTAAAAGGTAAAAAATACCGAATGTAAACTTAAAGCACTTAACAAACTTACCAAACTTGTATAGTTGCCCATTAGGGATAAAATGCCATATACATCGCTTGTAAAATGATGCAAGTAAAAGGGCTGTAAAATAACCAACGAAGTAAACGGCTGTAAAAAGGTTAATATACTGTACACAACCGTAGCCGAAAAAATTTGCTTTTGCATGTTTTAAGGAAATGATACTTTTGTGTAAGATAGGCCCTTTGTAGAATTCGTTGTATTTTTATCCAAAAAAAATAAAAAAATTGCCTGTAACTACCTCTATATCAGTATCAATTGCCTTTATACTCCCCTCTTTAGGAGTTGGCGGTGCGGAATATCTAAGCATCAACCAAATTAATTATTTACACCAACATAAATATCGGGTTTATTTGCTGGTGCTAAGTCCTATTTTAGATTTACTGCCAGAACTACAAATTCCTCCATCACATATTACGGTGGTAAAAAATGCCAATGCCCCTGCCCTCAATATTAGTAGCCTTAAACAATCAACTACGATTGTTCCTCAAATTAGTCGTTTTTTAAAACAGCACCAAATACATACGGTATTCGCCAATATGCCCATGTCGCACTTTTTTATGCGATGTGTAAAAGTGTACGAGCTTTTTAAGTGGAAAAAAAATGCGTTTCAGTTGTTTTGTTATTACCACGGAATGCAGTATGCTGCTTATCCCTTAAATACGATGGGTAAAAAGGTGTTTAACCAAGCCAACTCCCTCCTAGCCTACTTTACCGATGATGCCAGTATTTTTGTATCGAAAGCCGTGCAAGATGATGCCGCTGCTTTTTTTTATTTGCGAAATCCACACGTAGTTTACAACAGCGTACCCTACAAAATTGCCAGTGCAAATGCTGCCCTTCGTTATTTAGAAGAAACGCAAATTAGTGTACAAAACAATAGGTATGTAATGGTATTTCCAGGTAGGTTTCATCCAGAAAAAGGACATTTGTTTTTTTTAAAGGCCTTAACAAAATTTATACAAACTCAACAAATAAAACCCTCGCAATTACTGCTAATTATTATTGGCGATGGAAAACTACGTACTACTATTGAAAAAAACATTGCAGATTTGTCTCTAAGTAATTATTGCCATATTACAGGTTATGTTGCCAACGATTTACTACTGTCGTTTATGCAATTAAGTAATTTAGTAGTTGTACCGTCTATTAACGAAGGTTTTGGAAATGTTGCTGTAGAAGCCCTGATGCAAAGCACCTTGGTTTTAGCATCGGATGCTGGTGGGCTAAAGGAAATTTTGGAAGATGGAAAAACGGGTTTTGTTTTTGAAAAAAATAACGAGCAAGCACTCCTCCAAAAGTTGACGTATATTTACAAACATTTTAGTACTATTTCTAGCAGTAACGCTACACAAAAGGGTAGGGGCTTACTAGATAAAACTACGATTTATCAAGCTTACGAAAGTCGTTTTACCTTAGCGCAACAAATGCAACAGTTACTAAATTTAACCAATAACAAAAAAACAGGCATTAAAAAAATCAGCAGCTAAATTATTTCAAGTTAATTCTTAATTTACTAGACTTACTAAGTAATCATTCTTAAACACACCATTTTATGTACACAACATCCTATTAATCAAATAAAAACACAATAATTCGTATTAAATTCATTTAAAAGCACCATTAAACAATTAAAATACAATACGAATCATTTTATTTATTTCTGATCCAACTTTTTCACCATCGTTAAAATGGTGGCAATGGCTACCGTCTCACCTGTTTCGTCATACACATCAACCAGCCATTTAACAATCCCTTTGGCGATATCTTCTTCCTCGCGTTTTTCTTGGTTCATTTTTTCTTTTACCGTTAGCTTTACGCCAATCGTCATGCCTGGATAAACGGGCTTCACAAAACGGCATTCGTCAATACCATAGTTCAGCATTACGGGTCCTTTTTTAGGAT